>NZ_RZQT01000068.1:0-33524 GCF_003998485.1 Mesorhizobium sp. M7A.F.Ca.CA.001.04.2.1 | reverse complement strand
AGCTACAGAATCACATGCGATTCAAACACTTCAAGCCATTTTCCGGCGTCGCTTCTTCACGCTTGACCACAGCACGAAGCAAATGTGTGCGCACGCTAGCCCCTGTGGGAGAAGGTGGATCGGCGCGCAACGCCGCGACGGTTGAGGGGTGCTCCAGCTTGGCGCAGCCCTCAAATCAAGCCTTGCCAGGCACAGTCCTGATCACCGTGCCCCATGGATCTTCGCGGGTCACCGGGCTGGTCACATTGTCCGAACGCATCTCGACCCAGGCCAGACCCGACCGGCTGGGATCGCGGCGGCCGGCGCCCGAACTCTGCCAGGCGTTGGCGCCGATGTGGTGGTGATAGCCGCCTGACGACAGGAACACCGCCTGGCCGCCATATTTGGCCACCGTGTCGAAGCCGAATTCCTGGTTCCACCAGGCTTCGGCGTCTTCCGGCCTGCCGACGCGCAGGTGGACATGGCCGACGACACTGTTTTCCGGCGCGCCCTGCCAGCCGGCGTCACCCGCAGGCACTTCGGCAACGACGGACGGAATGTTCATCCGCTCGGTCGCCATCGCCACCTTGTCGCCATTCCACTTCCAGTCCTGCGGACGGCGGTCGGCATAGATCTCGATGCCGTTGCCATCGGGATCGGTCAGGTACAGTGCTTCGCTGACCAGATGGTCGGAAGCGCCCTCGATTGCGATCTTGTTTGATATGGCGTGGTTGATCCAGCGGCCGAGATCGGCACGGCTGGGCAGCAGGAAGGCAGTATGGAACAGGCCTGCGCTGCGAGGATCATCCGGCTTGGCCGAAGGATCGGCCTCGATGACCAGCAACGGACGGTTGGCGGCGCCCAGCGTGATCGCCCCATCGGCGCGGCTCAGTTCCTGCAGACCGACGATGCTGCGATAATATGCGGCAAGGCTTTCCGCGTCGCGCGCCTTCAGCCCGACGCGGGCAACGCTGACCGGGGTGGTGGCGGCAAAAGGCAACTCGCTCATCAAATGCTCCGTTCGACCGGCCTGCGATGAAGCTCCCAAAGCGAGAAACCCCACTCCGCCGATCATTGTACGTCGTGTCAGTTCCAAAGTCAGGGTTCCCGCGCACGGCTGTTTCTTTTCCTGACCACAGATCGTCCATCCGCATCGTTCACACAAGACGCGAAGAAGCGAACATGGTGTTCACTATTGTGATCAAACGTGGCGTTTCTGCCGGTTGCACGAAGCGATGCCGCTCGCTATCTCAGCGCCATGAAGGTCAGAGACGCAGATATTCTCATCGTGCCGGGCTACACCAATTCCGGCCCCGACCATTGGCAGAGCCGCTGGCAGTCGAAGCTGTCGACGGCGCGCCGCGTCGAACAGGCGGAGTGGTCGAAGCCGGTGCGCGAGGACTGGACGGCGAGCGTCGCCAAGGCGGTCAACGAGGCCGAGCGGCCGGTCGTCCTGGTCGCGCACTCACTTGGCGTCGCCGCGGCGGTGCAAGCCATTCCGCAATTCCGCAAGCCGGTCGCCGGGGCCTTCTTCGTGGCGCCGCCCGATGTCGCTAACCCCGAGATCAGGCCCAGGCACCTGATGACCTTCGGCCCCTACCCGCGTGAGCCGCTGCCCTTTCCCTCGATCGTGATCGCCAGCCGTAACGACCCGTTCTGCGCCTTCGATGTCGCCGAGGACATTGCCGGCGCCTGGGGCTCGCTGTTCATCGACGCCGGCGAGACCGGGCATCTCAGCGAGGATTCAGGATTCGGCCCTTGGCCCGAAGGCTCGATGACCTTCGCCAAGTTCCTGACGGACCTGTAATATATACGGTCAAAGCCTGAACACGAAGCTGCTCGGCAGGCCATCCGGCTTGCGTGAACAATAATTTAATGCAGATCGCGATAATCTCTCCAGCAACGGCGAACTCTGTTCGCCGAACGATTATATTCGCGCGTACTAAATAGCAATTATTCAAAGAAAGCCCATACTTGGCCAAGGATGCTTCACTCGAATTGTTAAGAGGTGTCGCCGCGCTCGTAGTTCTGAATGGGCATTGTTTGGGTGCTTTTGCGCCATTGATGGAAGGCGAGGGAGACTTGGCCGGGCAATCGCTCAAAACAAGCCTGGCTTTCGTCGCGTTCAATGGCGGCTCCGCCGTCTACCTGTTTTTCGTCCTGTCTTCCTACGTGCTCGTGAAGCGTTATTTTCAGACCAGCAAGGCACAAGATCTGCGGTTGGGTGCGATCAAGCGCCTGCCACGACTGGCCGGCCCGGTACTCGTTACGACGCTGGCATCCTGCATCATCTTCAAGCTCGACCTGTATTTCTTCAAGGATGCGGCCGCTGTCACCCAATCCGACTGGCTGAGAAGTTTCGGCAATGCTTCAAAGGTGCTATCGCCGGAGACTGCGAGTTTCGCCGACGCGTTTCTGCAAGGGGCGTGGCGGACGTTCATCTACGGCGACAACTATTATGACAGCAGTCTGTGGACCATGACGGTCGAGTTCTGGGGGAGCATGCTGACCTTCGCCCTCGCCCCGATCGTCTTTTTCCTTCAAGGCCGCTGGACGTTATCCTTCTGGGTCTGCATAGCAGCAGTCGTGTTCCTGGCGCTGCAAGTCAGTTACTTTCTTTGTGCCTTTCCGGCCAGCCTCTTGCTCTATCCGCTTCTCGCCATGGATTTTCGCCCGAATCGGTGGGTGAGAGGCGCCATGGTGATGGTTTCCCTGGCGCTGCTGGGTTATGCGGGGAGTGCCGTGGGCATATATCGCCCGTTCGCCGTCCTTGACGTGGCTTCCGATGTGGGCCTGCGGCAAGCCTGCGTGGCCATCCCGGCAAGCGTCATGTTGGTCTACGCGGTGCTGAGTGTGGATGAGCCTCTATCATGGCTCTCGGGTAAGGTGGCACGTTTTCTGGGCGACCTGTCCTTCCCACTCTACCTCGTGCATGTACCCGTTATCTGCTCATTGGGGTCATGGGTTTTGTTGACAAGCGGTTCCACCGCACTCGGCGCCGCCGCCGCCATACTGGGTTCGATCCTCGCGGCGTTGCCGCTCATGACCTTCAACAACTGGTGGGTCCAGATGGTCGGCGCCCTGTTCAACAGGTTCAGGCGCGACGGACCTATCGCCGCGGCGCCTGCGGCGTCGAGCGCCTAACCGCCCGGCGCTGTGACGGCAGTGCGTCCGGTTCGGGTTCAGGATCCGATCGAATCCTTGATGCCCTTGAGCAGGGTCTTTGCGCCCAGTGAAATCAGCGCATGCTCCGAGCCCATGGCCAGCAGGCGATAACCCATCGACACGACACGGCCGGCAATTGCCGGTTCGACGACATAGATCGCCGCATGTTTGCCGGCCTTGCGGGTGCGCTCGGCCACCGACGCCACCGTCTCCATCATGCTTTCCAGCGTCGAATTGACCGTGGCGCCATTGCTCCAGGCGATCGAGAAATCCGACGGGCCCAGGAAGATGCCGTCGATGCCGGGCGTATCGAGGATGCCATCGAGCGCATCGAGGGCTGCACGCGTCTCGACCATGGCGAAGGCCATGGTGCGCTGGTTGGTGTCGCGCAGCCAGTCGGCCTGGTCGCCTTGGCCGTGGCGGGGAAAAGCGTAGGTCGGGCCCCAGGAGCGCTCGCCGACCGGCGGGTATTTCATGGCGGCGGCGAACAGTTTTGCGTCGGCAACCGAGTTCACCATCGGCGCGATGACCGCCTCGGCGCCGAAATCGAGCGCGCGGCTTGCCATGTCGAAACGGCCAACGGGAATTCGCACCAGCGCCGGCTTGCCGGTAGCGAGCACCGGCACCAGGCCACGCAGCACGCTGTCTTCGTGATGGCCGCCATGCTGCATGTCGAGCGTGACGGCATCGAAACCCTGCTTGGCGACGATCTCGACCGTCAAGGCATCCGGCACACCGGACCATGCGGTGAACAACGTTTCATCGGCCGCGAGGCGGGACTTCAGGGACATGAACTCTTTCCTTGTTAGCGACCGCAGTTTCAGCCGGAAACCGCGGCAAAGGCAAAGAAAAACCGCCCGGATAGGCCGGGCGGTCGATTGGTCCAGCGTATGGCCGCGGGATCAGCGCATGGCCCGGATCAGGTGTTCTTGATCTGCTCGATCGCCTGCGCCATCAGTTCGTCCATGGTGCGGCGGATCTGGTGGTCCGACTGCTCGACGCCGGCCGCGTCGAAATCCCCGCGGATCTTGCGGAACACGTCGTGGTCGCCGGCCTCCTCGATGTCGGAGATAACCACTTCCTTGGCATAGGCGTCGGCATCGGCGCCGGACTTTCCGAGCTTTTCGGCGGCCCACAGGCCGAGCGCCTTGTTGCGGCGCGCCGAGGCCTTGAACCGAAGCTCCTCGTCGAATGCGAATTTACGCTCAAAGCCCTCTTCACGGTCTTTCATGCTGCTCATGGCGTCCCTCCGGGTCAAATTCGATTCGTTGGCGGTGAATATGTGCGTTGCCAAAGCACAAACCAAAAGGTCGCGGGCCGGTCAATATGCTTCATCGCATGCTGCGCTGCGGCATTTCAGTCCCGAAAGCGGTTGATTGGAAGGATTTGCCGATTGAGCAAACGATGTGATTGGGATAGACCCGGCATTGAACCCTACCGTAGCCGCACTATTTCAGGCAGACGGACAGGAAATGGTCTGATACCGCCTGTCCGGAACCCCAGAGAAAAATCAGATGAAAAATCGCCGCCGCATTTATGAAGGCAAGGCCAAGATACTCTATGAGGGACCCGAACCGGGCACGCTTATCCAGTTCTTCAAGGATGATGCAACCGCGTTCAACAAGAAGAAGCACGAGGTCATCGACGGCAAGGGCGTCCTCAACAACCGCATTTCCGAGTATATTTTCAACCATTTGAACCGCATGGGCATTCCGACCCATTTCATCCGCCGTCTGAACATGCGCGAGCAGCTGATCAAGGAAGTCGAGATCATTCCGCTCGAAGTGGTGGTGCGCAATGTCGCCGCCGGCTCGCTGTCCAAGCGGCTCGGCATCGAGGAAGGCACCGTTCTGCCGCGCTCGATCATCGAATTCTATTACAAGGCCGACGCGCTCGACGACCCGATGGTGTCGGAAGAGCACATCACCGCGTTCGGCTGGGCGAGCCCGCAGGAAATCGACGACGTGATGGCGCTGGCCATCCGCGTCAACGACTTCCTCTCCGGCCTGTTCATGGGCGTCGGCATCCAGCTCGTCGACTTCAAGATCGAATGCGGCCGCCTGTTCGAAGGCGACATGATGCGCATCGTCGTCGCCGACGAGATCTCGCCGGACTCCTGCCGCCTGTGGGACGTGGCGACGCAGGACAAGCTCGACAAGGACCGTTTCCGCCGCGACATGGGCGGCCTCGTCGAGGCCTACCAGGAAGTTGCCCGCCGCCTCGGCATCATGAACGAGAACGAGCCGCCGCGCCCGACCGGCCCGGTGCTCGTCGCCTCGACCGACGGCCTCAAAGGCAAGCCGCACTGATCGCGGTTTGCGACCCGATAGTCAGAACAGGAGCATGTCCAGCGTGATCAAGGCCCGCATTACCGTCACCCTCAAGAACGGCGTGCTCGACCCGCAGGGCAAGGCGATCGAACACGCATTGTCCGGCCTGGGCTTCGGCGGCGTCGGCACGGTGCGGCAGGGCAAGGTGTTCGACGTCGAGCTGGCGGAAAGCGACAAGGCCAAGGCCGAAGCCGACCTCAAGGCCATGTGCGACAAGCTGCTGGCGAATACGGTGATCGAGAATTATAGTGTGACGCTTACCTAAGGCTGTGCCGGAGGCACGGATGCCTGAAGTCACGAGTGAACTGATGTACGAGCTTCTCGAGATTGTAGCGATCAGGCTTGCAGGCGTTGAGCACGCAAACGGACGTCAACAATATCTACGCGATAGCAGGCCGTATCGATCAACATCTTGAACGGATTGAGCAGCGCCTCGAGTTGCGCGAACTCGCCGAAGCACAAAGGCCTTACGAACCGAAATGAAATCAGCCGTCGTCCTCCTGCCTGGCCTCAATCGCGACCGCGACATGATCGCGGCGCTGACCAAGATTTCGGGAACACCGCCGGTCACCGTCTGGCAAACCGACACCGAAATCCCCGATGTCGATCTGATCGCCATTCCGGGCGGTTTTTCCTTCGGCGACTATCTGCGCTGTGGCGCGATCGCCGCGCGCATGCCGGTCATGCGGGCAGTGGCCGAAAAAGCGGCCGCGGGCGTGACGGTCATCGGCGTCTGCAACGGTTTCCAGATCCTGGTCGAGGCCGGCTTGTTGCCGGGTGCCTTGATGCGCAACACCTCGCTGAAATTCGTCTGCCGGCAGGTGAAGCTCGAGATCACCAATGCCAACACCATGTTCACCCGCCGCTATCAGCCGGGCCAGATCATCCGCTCGCCGGTCGCGCATCATGACGGCAATTATTTCGCCGACGCCGACACGCTTGCCCGTCTCGAAGGCGAAGGCCAGGTGGTGTTCCGCTATGCCGAGGGCACCAACCCCAACGGCTCGATCAACGACATTGCCGGCATCGTCAACAGCCAAGGCAATGTGCTCGGGCTGATGCCGCATCCGGAAAACCTGATCGAAGCAGCCCATGGCGGTACCGACGGCCGCGGACTGTTCGAGAGCGCCCTCGGCATCGCTGCCTGACGATATCGAAGCGAACAGCTTGAAAACAGCCGGACATTCCTGTCTCTTTGGAGCAAGTCTGGTTCATTGGGGAGAGAGACGGTCATGAAACTCTATTCGCGGCCGTTGTCGCCCTACTCGTCGATCGTGCGGGCATTGGCCTACATCAAGGACGTACCACTCAAGATCATCGCGCCGCCGCCCGGTTTTCCCATCCCGGAAGAGTTTCGCGCCATCTCGCCGATGAACCGGATTCCGGTGCTGATCACCGGCTCGGGCGAGACGATCGTCGAATCGGTGGTCATCGCCGAATATCTCGAGGAACGGTTTCCGGAACCGGCGCTGCTGCCGCCCGATTCCAAGGACCGTGCGCTGGTGCGCATGTTCGCCCGCATCACCGATCTCGATGTGCTGACCCCGTTGATGAAGCTTTTCGAGCTTCATTCCGTGCCGAAGCGCAACAATGCCGAGATCGACGCTCAGTTCGCCCGCCTGCATCATGGACTGGCGGCAATCGAGGCCCGTATGGCGCAAGGGCCCTTCGCACTCGGCGACGACATCAGCTTCGCCGATGCCTGGCTGACGCCGACGCGGTTCATCTTCAACAATTTCCGCGCCATGACAGGACGCCACGACCTGCTCGACGCCTATCCCAAATTCGACGCCTACCAGCAGATCGCCTCGCAACACCCGGCATTGTCGCGTGTGTGGGGCGAGATGACCGACGGCTTGAAAATCTTCCTGTCCGAGCTTGAGATGGGTGCCGCTTGATCAAGTCGAGGACGATCGCGCTGGTCGCCGCGGCGGGCTTTGTGCTGGCATCCTGTCAGTCGACGCCAAAGAGCACGCCTGTGCCCTCGGGCAAAAGTGCTGCGCTGCTGGCCATGGAACAAGTGGCGATCGCCGCCCACAAATGCTGGATCGCCAGCAAGGACCCGGCCTTCAAACCGTACCAGATGGCCAATGAGCTGAATTCGTTCAGCGGCGCGCCGCGTTTCCTGCTGGTTCCGGCCAAGCACTATGGCGGCAAACCTTTGCTGGTCGTGCAGGCGCAAGGCAATTCTAGCCGTGTCGACGTCTTCGGACCGCTGATGAACGATCCGCTCGGCGCCCGCATCGGCTCCGACATTGCGCGCTGGCAGGCCGGCAATCCGGCCTGCGCCGCGACGGCCTAGCCCATGGGCCGGTTCCTGCAGATTGTGGGGCTGGTCATCGGTCTGGCCGGGCTCATCCTGCAGTTCTGCATCAGCATTCCTGCATCGATGGAAGCAGGCCGCAGCCTGCTTGGCTCCGTCATTTTCGTCTTCAGCTTCTTCACCATCCTGACCAACATCGGCGCGGTGCTGGTGTACACGTCGCTGCTGTCACCCACCTTCTATGCCTGGCTGCCGGCCTTTGCAGGGGCGCGGATGCGCACCGGCGTTGCGGTTTCGATCGCACTGGTCTTCATCATCTACGCAACGGTTCTGGCACGACTCTGGCAGCCGCAGGGACTGTTCCTGCTCTGCGATGTTCTCCTGCACTACGTCACGCCGGTGCTGTTCGTGCTGTGGTGGCTGATATCGGGCGCCGACGGCCGGACACGCTGGAGCGACATTTCGTGGTGGGTGATCTATCCCATCGCTTATCTGGTCTATGCGCTGGTGCGGGCGCCGCTTGCCGGCGAGGTGCCCTACCCTTTCCTGAACATCGCCAAGAACGGCGCGACCAGCGTCGTCATCTCAGCTGCAGCCATCACCGGACTTTTCCTCGTGCTGTGCGTGGTCGCCGTCCTTGCGGACCATGCCGTTGCACGCACCAGGGCGTCGAGGGTCCGTTAGAACTGTGCGGACCTTCTGTCCGGATTTCCCGGGACCATCATCTTTCCCAAACCGGTTCCCACTTTTGGGATCACGGTCAGTCCCAGAACGGCCTGATGCCCTCGCGGTGGGCGTCGCAGCGCGTGACGCCGATATCCTTGAGCTGGTCGTCGGTCATCTCCAGCAGAGCCAACCGGCTGCGGCGGCGATCCAGCAGGTTGTCGATCCATCTTGCCAGCGACCTCAGCACGCGCACAAGGCGGCTGACAAAGCCGCGCTGAGCCGACGGGCGTGTCGATTGGGCCGATAATGCAGCGCTCGAATGACGTATTGTCGCGATTGTATTCATTTTCTTTCTGCCAAAGTCCTAAATTGTACCCTTTTGGCACGCGATTGATATGTATTGACTCATCTATCGGTGCAATATAGAAAATTGTCACCATGACAAATTGGCTTCCAGATCTCACTGCCGGCTCCGGCCCGCTGTATCAGCGGCTGGCGGATTCCATCGAGACGGACATCGATCGGGGCGTGATCGATGCCGGCGCAAAGTTGCCGCCGCAGCGCGACCTCGCCTACGACATCGGCACCACCGTCGGCACGGTCGGCCGGGCCTATCAATTGCTGCGCGAGCGTGGGCTGGTGAGCGGCGAGGTCGGGCGTGGAACCTATGTGCTCGGCCAGCGCGCGAAGCCGGATTTTCCGGCTCCGGACGTCGGCGGCGAAGGCACGCGCTATATCGATGCGCCTAAAGGCAAGCTGCGTTTCGACAGCACCGCAGCACCTGATATCGGCCAGGGCGACATTGTCGCCGGTGTCCTGTCGCGCACGGCGCAGGACCATCCGCATGAGATTTCGAGCTACACTAGGGATTTCCCCGAACGATGGTACGAAGCCGGCGCCCGCTGGTTGGCGCGCAATTCCTTTCGCCCGGATGCCGACACCATCGTTCCCACGCTCGGCACCCATGCGGCGGTGATGGCGGCGATCGCGGCGCTCACCATGCCTGGCGACTATGTCGCCTTCGAGCACCTCACCTACTCGCAGGTTTCCCGCAGTGCCGGCTTGATCGGCAGGCGCACCGCGTTGGTGGCATCGGACGATGAAGGGATCGATCCGCAGGATTTCGAGCGCGTCTGCGCGCAAAAGCATCCCAAGATGATCTTCCTGATGCCGACGGCGCAGAATCCGACGCTGGCCACCTTGTCGGCGGCGCGCCGCGAAGCGATCGCCCATGTCGCACGCGAATACAATGTCGTCCTCATCGAGGACGACCTCTATGGCAATCTGACCGATGATCCGACGCCGTTGCTGGCCGAATATGCTCCTGAGAGGACCATTGTCGCGGGCGGCCTGTCGAAGTCGGTCGCAGCCGGTGTGCGCGGCGGCTGGCTTTCCTGCCCGCCCGCCTACCGCCACCGCATCCGCGTCGCCCACAAGATGATGACCGGCGGCATGCCCTTCCTGCTGGCGGAGGTGAATACAAGGCTGGTGCTGTCCGGTCAGGCGGATGAGATACGAAAGCGCAGCATCGCCGAAATCAGCGCCCGCATCGCCATCGTACGCGAGACTTTGGCCGGCTTCGCCTTCAAGTCGCATGACAGGGTGCCCTTTGTCTGGCTGACCCTGCCCGACCCCTGGCTTTCCGGCACCTTCAAGAACGCTTGCCTGGAGCACGGCGTGCTGATCGACGACGAGGACGAATTCAAGGCCGGCCGTTCCGAGCAGGTTTTCCATGGCGTCCGCTTCGGCGTTTCGCAGCCGAGACAGCGCGGGGATATCGCTGAAGGCGTTGCGGTGATCCGGCGACTTCTCGATGAAGGCCGCGCCGGCTACGACAGCTTCTCCTGACACTGCGTGGCTTTGTCCGGTTTTCCGTCGTTTTTCGTCAATCCATGGGTGTATCGGCCGCAAGGCTTGCGATAAGACGGGACTCAAAATCCCAACGTCCCGGATAAAAATCGCCGCCCATGACCATTTCCAATTCCGTGCCGATCACCCCCGAGCTCATTGCCTCACACGGGCTCAAGCCCGACGAGTATCAGCGCATTCTCGACCTCGTCGGGCGCGAGCCGAGCTTCACCGAACTCGGCATCTTCTCGGCGATGTGGAATGAGCACTGCTCCTACAAATCCTCGAAGAAATGGCTGCGCACGCTGCCGACCACCGGACCTCAGGTCATCCAGGGGCCGGGCGAGAATGCTGGCGTGGTCGACATCGGCGATGGCGACTGCGTCGTCTTCAAGATGGAGAGTCACAACCACCCATCCTACATCGAGCCCTACCAGGGTGCGGCGACCGGCGTCGGCGGCATATTGCGCGACGTCTTCACCATGGGCGCGCGGCCGATCGCGGCGATGAATGCGCTGCGTTTTGGTGCGCCCGACCATCCCAAGACCAGGCACCTCGTTTCAGGCGTGGTTTCCGGCGTCGGCGGCTATGGCAACGCGTTCGGCGTGCCGACGGTCGGCGGCGAGGTCAATTTCGATGCCCGCTACAATGGCAACATCCTGGTCAACGCCTTTGCAGCGGGCCTTGCCAAGGCCGATGCGATCTTCCTGTCCGAAGCAAAGGGAGTCGGCCTGCCGGTCGTCTATCTCGGCGCCAAGACCGGCCGCGACGGCGTCGGCGGCGCCACCATGGCTTCGGCCGAATTCGACGACAAGATCGATGAGAAGCGTCCGACAGTGCAGGTCGGCGATCCCTTCACCGAAAAGTGCCTGCTGGAAGCCAGCCTCGAACTGATGGCCTCGGGCGCCGTCATCGCCATCCAGGACATGGGTGCGGCCGGCCTCACCTGCTCGGCGGTCGAAATGGGCGCCAAGGGCGACCTCGGCATCGAGCTCGATCTCGACAAGGTGCCGGTGCGCGAAGAGCGCATGAGCGCCTACGAAATGATGCTTTCGGAAAGCCAGGAGCGCATGCTGATGGTGCTGCGTCCGGAAAAGGAAAAGGAAGCCGAGGCGATCTTCCACAAATGGGGGCTCGACTTCGCCATCGTCGGCAAGACCACCGACGATCTGCGCTTCCGCGTGCTGCACCAGGGCGACGAGGTTGCCAACCTGCCGATCAAGGATCTTGGCGACAAGGCTCCGGAATATGACCGGCCGTGGACCGAACCGAAGAAGCCGGCGCCGCTGGCCGCCAATGACGTTCCGCAGGCCGATGTTGCCGATGCGCTGCTGAAGCTGCTCGGCGGTCCCGACCTGTCTTCGCGCCGCTGGGTCTGGGAGCAGTATGACACGCTGATCCAGGGCAATTCGCTGCAGCTTCCAGGCGGCGATGCCGGCGTGGTGCGGGTCGAAGGCCATGCGACCAAGGCGCTCGCCTTCTCGTCCGACGTGACGCCGCGCTATTGCGAGGCCGACCCTTACGAGGGCGGCAAGCAGGCGGTGGCCGAATGCTGGCGCAACTTGACCGCCACCGGCGCTCTGCCGCTGGCCGCAACCGACAACCTCAATTTCGGCAACCCGGAACGGCCCGAGATCATGGGCCAGCTGGTCGGTGCCGTGAAGGGCATCGGCGACGCCTGTCGTGCGCTCGAATTCCCGATCGTCTCCGGCAATGTCTCGCTTTACAACGAGACCAACGGCCAGGGCATCCTGCCAACCCCGACCATCGGCGGCGTCGGCCTGATCGCCGATTGGTCGAAGATGGTGCGGGCCGGCTTTGCGGCCGAGGGCCAAATGATCCTGCTGGTCGGCGCGCCGGCGTCCTGGGGAACGCATCTCGGGCAATCGGTCTATTTCAGGGACATACACGGCCGCACGGATGGACCGCCGCCGCCGGTCGACCTCGAGCATGAAAAGCGCGTCGGCGACCATGTCCGCGCGCTCATCGCCTCCGGCATCGTCACGGCGGCGCATGACGTTTCCGATGGCGGTATCGCGGTGGCTTTAGCCGAAATGGTGATGGCGTCCGGCATCGGCGCCACCGTTCCCGGCCTTGTCGGCACCGACCCGATCCCGGTCTGGTTCGGCGAGGATCAGGGCCGTTATCTGCTGACGCTGTCGATCGACCCGCATGGTGACGAATGGGACGCCATTCGCAAGCAGCAGGGCGAGCTTGGCATCTTCGCGCCGTGGATCGGCTCCACAGGCGGCAGCGCGCTGAAGCTTGGCGACGCCAGGGCAATCCCGGTCAGCGAACTCTCCTCGGCTCACGAAGGCTGGTTCCCGCGCTTCATGGATCAGGCTAGTTGACCACACTGGCTGCCCGGGCGCTGCTTGCAGTCGTTTTCTGGCCGTCGCTGTTCTTCTTCTGGTTCCTGGGACCGTTCGTCTTTTTCCTGCTGTCGACAACCTCGAGCGAGGTTTGTATGCGGCTGGAAACACGTGCGGAGTTCCTTGCCGCGGCGAACGGCGCCGTCCCGATGCTGGCGCTGCAGAACCTCCTCTACGCGGTCCCGATCATCTGCCTGGTGCTCTGGGGCCGCCTTTTCCCGGATCCGGCACGGGCAAGGCACATCGTCACCTGCGTCAAGCTTTTCGCCGGCACGGTGGTCGTGGGCGCGTTGTGGGAGTACGGCTCGTCGCTCATCTGCGACGGCCATGGCCAAGGGTTCTTCTCGCCGGCTTGGCAAATGACGAGCTATCTCCCCATTGTCAGCCTGCTGCTCAACGCGCCGCTCTATGTGCTTGCCTTCAGCCTTGGCCGCGCTTTCTCGACACGCGAGGACGTTGCCGAGGATGAAGCAAGCCCACCGGCCTAGTCTTTCTCTGAAGCCGTGTGGCCGTTGGCGGGACAGAACGGCTTCAATCCGGACCGGAAAGGCTTTAGGCTCACCCGACTCTCATCTTATGGCCGGCTACCGGCCGCTCGAAACAGGATTTTGCCATGGCAATGGATGCCCACGACATCGAAAAACTGATCAAGGACGGCATTCCGGACGCCAAGGTGACGATTCGCGATCTCGCCGGCGACGGCGACCACTATGCGGCCGAGGTGGTGGCCGAGAGCTTTCGCGGCAAGAGCCGCGTCCAGCAGCACCAGATGGTCTATGACGCGCTGAAGGGCAATATGGGCGGCGTGTTGCACGCACTGGCGCTGCAGACCAGCGTTCCCGACTGACCTTAGCGCTTGGCCCAACACGGCTCATCCTTTGCGCCATTTCAGCCACGGCGCGGCTAACGTCTTGTTTCGAGCAATCGTTGGGTTTATTTGAAGGGTATGTTTCGAGCCTGACTCCCACAGGCGGGAAAGGATATTCCATGAGCGGCATCAACGACTACATCGACAATGAAGTGAAGGGCAACGACGTCGTCCTTTTCATGAAGGGCACACCTGGTTTCCCGCAATGCGGATTTTCCGGCCAGGTCGTCCAGATCCTCGACTATATCGGCGCCGACTACAAAGGCGTGAACGTCCTGGACTCGGCTGAACTGCGCCAGGGCATCAAGGAATACTCCAACTGGCCGACGATCCCTCAACTCTACGTCAAGGGAGAATTCGTCGGCGGTTGCGACATCGTGCGCGAGATGTTCCAGGCGGGCGAGTTGCAGACGTTCCTCGTCGAGAAGGGCGTCAGCGTCAAAGGCGCCGCCTGATTTCTGTTTTGTGCATGCCCGAAATCGACGTTGATTTTCGGGCATCGAGCACCAGGCACCGGGGCAACCTCACCTCGGCAATTTTCATGTCCTGACCCCAGGACCAGGACGAGCCAATGCGCCGGCCCGCCGGCGCATTTTCGTTTGAAAGATCGGACTTGCCGTGGACCAGCCAAGACCAGCGCCGCAATCGGCAAGCAAACTGCCCATTCCGCGCTGGGAGTTCATCGCTCTGTGCGCGGCACTGATGGCGCTGAACTCGCTGGCCATCGATATCATGCTGCCGGCTCTGCAGCAGATCGGCGCCTCGCTCGGCGTCGAAAATGAAAACCACCGGCAGTACGTCATAACGGCCTACATTCTGGGCTTCGGTGGCGGGCAGCTGTTCTTCGGGCCGATCTCGGATCGCTTCGGACGTCGCGCACCACTGGTCGCCGGGCTGGTGATTTATGTCGCCGCGGCTGCGGCCGCCGCCGTTGCACCAAGCTTTGAAACACTTCTGCTGTGCCGGGCCGTGCAAGGCATCGGTGCAGCCGCCACTCGTGTCATCGCGGTCTCGATCGTGCGCGATACGTTCGACGGCCGGCGCATGGCCGAGGTGATGTCGCTGATCTTCATGGTGTTCATGGCGATACCGGTCATTGCTCCCGGCATCGGCCAATTTATCATGCTGTTTGCGACCTGGCATTGGATCTTCGTCACCATGGCCGTCGGTGCGCTGCTCGTCTCGGCCTGGTCGCTGCTGCGCCTTCCTGAAACGCTGCATCCCGAACATCGCCGGCCGCTGACGCTCAACTCCATTGTCGGCGGGTTTCGTATCGTTCTCACCAACCGCATTGCGATCTGCTATGCCTTCGCCAGCACCTTCATTTTCGGCGCCATGTTTGGCTTCATCGCTTCGGCGCAGCAGATCTATGTCGACATTTTCAAAGTCGGCGAGATGTTCCCGGTCATCTTTGCCGGGGTTGCGGGCGTGCTCGCCTTCTCCAACTTTCTGAACTCGCGCCTTGTCGGCCGCATCGGCATGCGCCGCCTGTCGCAGAGTGCGTTGCTGCTGTTCCTGGTCATCAGCCTTGCCTGGCTGGTGATTTCGCTGGAGATGAAGATGCCGCTCTGGCTGTTCATCACCTTCTTTGCCTGCGCCATGCTTCCATTCGGTGCGCTCGGCGCGAACTTCAACGCGCTGGCCATGGAGCCGCTCGGCCAACTGGCCGGCACGGCTTCGTCGATCCTCGGTTTCATGCAGACGTTTCTCGGCGGCATTCTCGGTACGCTGATCGGCCAGGCCTTCAACGGCACGGTGACGCCGCTGGCCGCCGGCTTCTGCAGCGTCTCGGTCGCCGCGCTGCTGATGATCTTCATCGCCGAACGCGGCAAGATGTTCCAGCCACAGAACCCGCCCGTTTCAGGGCACATCACCGACTTGCATTAGGACGCACCTTCAAGGGCTGCCGTGAACCGAGGGGCAAGCATGCGCCCCGCAATTGCTTCGCCCATGCTGTCCGAAAAGTGCAATGGCAGAGCGTCATCGAGTGCCCTGAGGATGGATGCCACGAAGGCCCGGCTGCGCTGGGCATCGGTTCCCAGATCGGAATATGTGGCGCGAGGTTTGCCGATCAGCGTGCCGTTGCGGCGAAGCGAGAACCGCAGCGTGAGGGACATGCCCGCGGTTCCGGGTGGCGGCTTCCAGCAGGCATAGATCGCGTCCGACATCTCCTTTATCGTGTCGACGGGATCGGTACTGCGACAGCTGCGCTCTTGCGACCTTGCTTCCAGGGAACTGGCGAACAGACCGGCGGCAAGAGTCACCGCGACAAATGCAAACCGAGGTTTCATTCGAGAGCCTCCGGATTTGCGCGAGATTGTACTGCTTTCGGCTAATGCAGCAATCGATCCTACTGCGCCCAGAGCTCGCGGCGCAATTCGTGCCAGCTTTCCTTGTCCGGTGCGACAAGCAGGCCACCGCCGAGATGCGAGGGCAGATAGGCGCTGCCGTCGAAGCGCGCCGCATGGCCGCCGGCCTCGGCATGGATCAGCACGCCGGCCAGGTGGTCCCACGGCATCAGCTTGTTGTAGACGACGAAGTGGGCATGGCCGCTCGCCAGCAGGCGATATTCGTGCGCGGCGCAGCGATAGGCGAACTGCGACAGGATCTTGGTCTGGTTGCGCGCCAGCCGTGTCCGTTCCGGCTCGGCCATATATTGCCAGGAGACAGAGCCGGTCATCTCCGAGATCGGCGCGGGTACCGCTACATGCACCTTCTCGATGCTGCCATGCGCATGCCGGATATGGCTGCCGGCGCCCCTGGCGCCAATCAGCCAGTCCTTGCCGACGGGATCGTGGATGATGCCGGCGACGGTCTCGCCCTTGACCACGACCGCCAGCATGACGCCGAACAGCGGCACGCCGGAGGCGAAATTGAAAGTACCGTCGACCGGGTCGATGACGAAGGCCAGATCGGCATCGCCCAACCCGTTTAAAAGCGCTGGATTGTCGGAACAGGCCTCCTCGCCGACGACCATCGCTGAGGGATACCGCTCGCGCAGCCGCGCGGTGATCAGCCGCTCGGCATTGACGTCGGCTTCGGTCACCAGGTCGGCGGCCGACGTCTTCTGCCTGACATCGCCATCGCCCAACCGGCGAAAGCGCGGCATGATCTCGGCAAGTGCCGCCTCGGCCAGAATGCCGGCCAGCCAGTCGATCGCGGTGTCGTCAAATGTCATCGGCTTGCCTTGTGGTGAGGGTCTCGTTGAGGGCAGCGAAATCGAACAGCTTTCTGTCGAGCAGATGCGATGGCCTGCTGTTCGACAGCGCGCGCAGCATCGTATCCTTGCGGCCCGGCATGCGCTTTTCCAGGTCCTCGAGCATCGCCTTCATGGCGTTGCGCTGAAGACCTTCCTGGCTGCCGCAGAGATCGCAGGGAATGATCGGGAATCGCATGGCGGCAGCGAATTTTTCCAGATCGACCTCGGCGCAATAGCTCAATGGCCGCAGCACCATAACGTCGCCTTCGTCATTGAGCAGTTTTGGCGGCATGGCGGCGAGACGCCCGCCATGGAAGAGGTTCATGAAGAAGGTCTCGAGAATGTCCTCGCGATGGTGGCCGAGCACCAGCGCCGAGCACCCCTCCTCACGTGCAATGCGGTAGAGATGGCCGCGCCTGAGACGCGAGCAGAGCGAGCAATAGGTGCTGCCCGCCGGCAGCTTGTCGGTGACGACGGAATAGGTGTCCTGATATTCGATCCGGTACGCAATGCCGTGGCTGTCGAGATAGTCCGGCAGGATATGTTTGGGGAAATTCGGTTGGCCCTGGTCGAGATTGCAGGCCAGAAGATCGACCGGCAAGAGCCCGCGCCATTTGAGGTCGAGCAGCACCGCGAGCAGGCCGTAGGAATCCTTGCCGCCCGACAGGGCTACGAGCCAGCGCTGGCCGGGCTTGACCATCGAGAAATCCTCGATCGCCTGCCGGGTCAGCCGCAGCAGCCGCTTGCGCAGTTTGTTGAACTCGACCGAGGACGGCACGTCGGCGAACAGCGGATGGAAACCGCCTTCGCTGTCGGCGACCGGTTCGAGCGTTTCAATGTCTGGAAGCATGTTCATGGCATGTCGCTTTCAGTGGCCCAGAGCGCCGGATTAGCGGACATGACCGACAAAGAAAAGGCCGCCTCGACGGGCGGCCTTCGCAGGATGTCGCAGAACGCGCTCGTTTAGCGCGAATAGAATTCGACGACCAGGTTCGGTTCCATCTGCACGGCGAACGGAACATCCGCCAGGCCGGGGATGCGCGAGAAGGTCGCGACCATCTTGTTGTGATCGGCTTCGATGTAGTCCGGCACGTCGCGCTCGGCGAGACCGACCGCTTCCAGAACGATGACCAGCTGCTTGGACTTTTCGCGGATTTCGACGACATCGCCCGGCTTGCAGCGGTACGAGCCGATGTTGACGCGCTTGCCGTTGACGTTGACGTGGCCGTGGTTGACGAACTGACGGGCGGCGAAAATGGTCGGCACGAACTTGGCGCGGTAGACGACCGCGTCGAGACGCGACTCGAGCAGGCCGATCAAGTTCTCCGAGGTGTCGCCCTTGCGGCGGTCAGCCTCTTCATAGACCTTGCGGAACTGCTTTTCCGAAACGTCGCCATAGTGCCCCTTCAGCTTCTGCTTGGCGCGCAGCTGCAGGCCGAAATCGGAAAGCTTGCCCTTGCGGCGCTGGCCATGCTGGCCGGGGCCGTATTCACGCTTGTTGACCGGGGACTTCGGGCGGCCCCAGATGTTTTCGCCGAGACGGCGGTCGATCTTGTACTTCGCGGATTCGCGCTTGCTCATCGCATTCCCTTTTCAAAACAACACACCCCGGAACCTCATGGTCCGGGTGAAGGAAACGCGCCCTCCTCTGGCCTCCGTTTTCGAGACCTGACAGGGTTTTCCCACGCAACGCGGCGGAAAACCCACGGGACACGTCAGTTCAAACAAGATAGTAGAATTGGATTTCCACGCATCTTGCGCACATAAAGAAAACCACCGGGCATTGCGGCCCGGTGTTGGCGCGCTGATTAAACGGAGATTTAACCGGTGTCAAGCTTGTGGCTGGCGTAGGCCATGGCGACGATATAGCGTCTCTGGGTTGAGTACAGTGCCGGATGTGGCGGGAGGTTGCGCCAGCGGCATCAGGAAGGGACCGGAGCAGAGGAGCTACATTCGCATGAAGAAATTCTTCCTTACCCTGACAGGAGCCGCTGTGTTGGCGGGATCCATGGCGGTCATGACACCGGAGCCGGCTGAGGCCAGGCATTGGCAAGGGCACCGGCACCACCAGGCTTGCCGCATCGTGATCAAGAAGAAAATTATCTGGCGGCACGGCCACAAGAAGGTCATCCGCTACAAGATCAAGCAGTGCAGAGGGCGCTGGTAGGCTGCAATCCGGTCTCAGGCGGCCGACATCACTTCAAAGCCCGCGGTTTGGCCGCGGGCGTTTGATTCCGGCTCGTGTTCTTCGGCGTTTCCCTTGAACGGCGGACCGCACTCTAGCCTTTCGACTTCTTCTCCGGCAGGCCCTTGCGCTTCGTCTCGGCGAATTCCTCGAGCTGCTTTTCGCTCATCGATTCGTACATTCCCTTGGAAGCGCCCTGGAGTTCGCTCTTCTTGGTCTCGCCGCGCTTGGCCGACAGAGCCGCGCCGGCGGCTTTCTGCTGGGCTTTCGAGGTGGCTGGCATGGCTCTTTCTCCCGTTGGCATCAGGAGAAAACGCAACGACTGCCGTGATGTTCCGCTTCGCAATCACGACATCGCCAACCCGAACCCCTGCATCAGGCGGCGGGTGGGGAAATCGGCTCTTTTCGATGTGAAGACGGCAAGGTCGGGCCCTTCAGGCAACATCTCGCCACGACCGCTCGGATCGATGTCGGCGAGAAGCGACAGCGCCCGGCGCGCGATCGCTTCGGCGGGGTCGAGCCAGTCGACCGGCCAAGGCGCCGTCTTGCGCATACGATTGGCCAGAAAGGGGTAGTGTGTGCAGGCGAGCACGACGATATCCGTACGCAGCGCATCACGTTCGACGAAGCATGGCGCGATCTCGGCGCGCACGGCCTCCTCATCGACGAAGCCCTCACGCATGTAGATCTCAGCCAGTCCCGCCAGCCTGTCGCTGCCGACCAGGCGGACATGGCATTTCTGCGCCCATTTGCTGATCAGGTCGCGCGTGTACTGGCGCTTGACGGTGCCAGGCGTCGCCAGCACCGAAACCAGCCCTGAGCGCGTGCGTTCCGCCGCCGGCTTGATCGCAGGCACCATGCCGACAAAAGGATGCTCGGGAAATCTGTCGCGCAGCGCGTCGATCACCAACGTCGAGGCGGTGTTGCAGGCGATGACCGAAATGGCCGGCGCAAACCGCTCAAGCAGTTTGCCGAACAATTCAAGGATATGCACCCTCAGCGCCGGCTCTTCCCAGGCGCCATAGGGAAACGCAGCGTCGTCGGCGACATAGATGAAGCGGCGGTCGGGCATCAGCACGCGCGCCTCGCGCAGTACGGTGAGCCCGCCGATGCCCGAATCGAACATCAGGATCGTCCGCTCAGTCATTGTCGGTTCCTTTTCCGCCAAGCGGCGGTATGTCATCGTCCTTGCCGGCGCCGGCAAGGCGCGCCGCTTCCGCCTTGCGGGCCCGCGCGGCGGCCGCGGGCAAGCGTCGTGGATCATCGCCAGGGGACCCGTCGCCGCGCGGCATCGCCGGCGAAAACCTGTCGAGCGACGAGATGATGCCGCGCAGCACCTTCAGCTCCGGTTCGGCAAAACCGGCGCGCGTCAGCACCGCACGCAGATTGTCGATCATTTTCGGCTTCTTCGGTGCCGGCCGGAAATAGCCGCGCGCTTCCAGTGCGCCTTCGAGATAGGCGAACAGGCCGTGCAATTCCTCCTTGCTTGCCGGCTTCATGTCCGGGCCGGAAAAATTGGTCTTGGTCTCGTCTTCCAGGCCGGACTTCATCCATTCGTAGGACATCAGAAGCGCGGCCTGGGCGATGTTGAGCGACGAGAAATCGGGATCGACCGGGAACGTGACGATCTCGTCGGCAAGGCCGACCTCGTCATTGTAGAGGCCGAAGCGCTCGCGGCCGAACAGGATGCCGGTGCGCTGGCCCATTGCGTGACGGGTCCGAAGCATCCTGCCCGCCTCCACCGGCCCGCGCACGGATTTGAAGCCGTCGCGCTGCCTGGCCGTGGTGGCGAAGACGAAGTTCAGGTCGGCGAGCGCCGAGGCCAGATCGTCAAAGACGGTGACGGCGTCGATGACATGATCGGCGCGGCTCGCCGCCGCACGTGCCTTCTCGCTCGGCCAACCGTCACGCGGATTGACGAGGCGCAGCTCCGACAGACCGAAATTGGCCATGGCGCGCGCGACCATGCCGATGTTCTCGCCAAGCTGAGGCTCGACGAGGATGATCGCCGGGCCGGCGACTGCAATGCTATCAGGATCTTTGGTGACGGGCATGATTGTCAATGAACTGCTGTTTGCGGCATTTCAGCGTCCCCTGCCATATTCGGCCGGGAAAATGAAGCATTCGCAAATGACGACGGCTCTGGCCTCCAATTCGTGACCGATCGCCGTTTGCGTGGCCAAAAGCGCTTTGATATACGGGCGACATCTCCCGGCCCAACGCCACGCGGGCAAGGCCGTCCCACATCCCAGCAACGAGGCATTCTTTCCATGGCGAAGATCAAGGTGGCGAACCCGGTCGTCGAACTCGACGGCGACGAGATGACCCGCATCATCTGGCAGTTCATCAAGGACAAGCTGATCCACCCTTATCTCGACCTCAAGCTGGAATATTACGACCTCGGCATCGAGCATCGCGACGCCACCAACGACCAGGTGACCATCGATTCGGCCAACGCCATCAAGAAATACGGCGTCGGCGTGAAATGCGCGACGATCACGCCTGACGAGCAGCGCGTCGAGGAGTTCAAGCTGAAGAAGATGTGGAAGTCGCCGAACGGCACCATCCGCAACATCCTCGGCGGCACCATCTTCCGCGAGCCGATCATCATGAAGAACGTGCCGCGCCTGGTGCCCGGCTGGACCAAGCCGATCATCGTCGGCCGTCATGCTTTCGGCGACCAGTACCGCGCCACCGATTTCCGCTTCCCCGGCAAGGGCAAGCTGACCATCAAGTTCGTCGGCGAGGACGGCCAGGTGATCGAGCACGATGTATACGACGCGCCCGGCGCCGGTGTCGCCATGGCCATGTACAATCTCGACGAGTCCATCCGCGAGTTCGCCCGCGCCTCGCTGAACTACGGCCTGCTGCGCAACTACCCGGTCTATCTGTCGACCAAGAACACCATCCTCAAGGCCTATGACGGCCGCTTCAAGGATATCTTCCAGGAGGTCTACGAGGCTGAATTCGAGGCCGAGTTCAAGTCGAAGAAGCTGTGGTACGAGCACCGCCTGATCGACGACATGGTGGCCTCCGCCCTGAAATGGTCGGGCGGCTATGTCTGGGCCTGCAAGAACTATGATGGTGACGTGCAGTCCGACACGGTCGCGCAAGGTTTCGGCTCACTCGGCCTGATGACCTCGGTGCTGATGACGCCGGACGGCAAGACCGTGGAAGCGGAAGCCGCGCACGGCACCGTCACCCGCCACTACCGCCAGCATCAGAAGGGCGAGGAAACCTCGACCAATTCGATCGCCTCGATCTTCGCCTGGACGCGTGGCCTCACCCATCGCGCCAAGCTCGACGACAATGCCGAGTTGAAGCGCTTTGCCGAGACGCTGGAAAAAGTCTGCATCCAGACGGTCGAGTCCGGCTTCATGACCAAGGACCTGTCGCTGCTGATCGGCCCCGACCAGCCTTGGCTGTCGACCACCGGTTTCCTCGACAAGATCGACGAGAACCTGCAGAAGGCGATGGCCTGATAAGTAAGCAAGATGGGCAAGCCCATCGTCTACGGGGCGGACTATAGCGTCTATGTGCGCATCGTCCGCCTCGTGCTTGAGGAAAAAGGCATCGACTACGAGCTTGTGCCAGTCGATGTCTTTGCCGCCGACGGGATTCCCGCCTGGTATTTCGAACATCATCCGTTCGGCCGCATCCCGGCCTTCGAGCATGACGGATTCCGGCTGTTCGAGACGAGCGCGATTGCCAGATATGTTGACGAGGCGTTCGACGGGCCAGCGCTGCAAGCGACGGAGCCTCGTGGCCGCGCAACCATGAACCAGATCATCGGCATGCTCGATGCCTATGCCTACAGATCGATGGTCTGGGATGTTGCCGTCGAGCGGCTGGAGAAGGCTCAGCCGGATGAGGCGTTGATCGCCGGCGGCCTTGCTCAGGCGAGCAAAGCGCTTCGGACGCTGTCCGCGCTGAAAGCGCCGGGACCGTGGCTGCTGGGCGACCAGCTGACGCTGGCCGACCTGCATGCCGCACCGATCATCGGCTATTTCGTCAAGGTCGCCGAGGGGCAAAATCTGCTGGCCGAGTTCCCTGATATCCGGGACTGGTATGCGCGCATTGCGGCTCGGCCGAGCTTCGTGCAGACTGAAAAAATCGGCTGATAAGAGACGTCCGCTGTCCCTCCAACCGTTGCTTTAAATTCAGTCCACTCGCCTACGCCGCTTCGAGTGCCGCCCTTACCGCAGCAATCGCATCATCGGCCTTGGAAGCGTCGGGGCCGCCAGCCTGGGCCATGTCGGGCCGCCCGCCGCCGCCCTGCCCGCCGAGCGCCGCCGAGGCCACTCGGACAAGGTCGACGGCGCTGAAGCGGCCGACGAGGTCGTCGGTGACGGCGACGACGACGCTGGCCTTGTTGTCCTCACCGGAGCCGACGAAGACGACGACGCCGGAGCCGAGCGACGTCTTGCCGGCATCGGCCAGCGGCTTCAGGTCCTTCGGTGAGACACCTGAGACCGTCTTGCCGAGAAAGCCGACACCGGCCACCGTCTCATTGGCGGCTGGAGCATCGGCAGACGATCCGCCGCCCAATGCCAGCTTCTTGCGCGCTTCGGTCAGTTCCTTTTCGAGCTTCTTGCGCTCTTCGAGCAGCGTCTCGACGCGCGCCGGTACATCGGCCGGCGAAATCTTCAACACGGCTGCCGTCGCCTTCAAACGCCTG
Organism: Mesorhizobium sp. M7A.F.Ca.CA.001.04.2.1; assembly: GCF_003998485.1. Classification (NCBI taxonomy): domain Bacteria; kingdom Pseudomonadati; phylum Pseudomonadota; class Alphaproteobacteria; order Hyphomicrobiales; family Phyllobacteriaceae; genus Mesorhizobium; species Mesorhizobium sp. M7A.F.Ca.CA.001.04.2.1. The sequence continues at coordinate 9,971 of NZ_RZQT01000068.1, read as the reverse complement.
TCCTGCTCGTCGAGATGTTTGCGCGCGGCTTCGCCCGTCAATGCCTCGATGCGGCGCACGCCGGCGGCGACCGCGCTGTCCGATACGACACGCACGAGGCCGATATCGCCGGTCGCCCGGACATGGGTGCCACCGCAGAGCTCGACCGAATAGGGCCGGTTCGCCTTGGCGCCGTGCAGGCCGGTGCCCATCGACACGACGCGCACTTCGTCGCCGTACTTTTCGCCAAACAGCGCCATGGCGCCCTCGGCGATGGCATCGTCGACCGACATCAGGCGCGTGGTCACCGGGCCGTTCTGGACGACGATCTCGTTGGCCATGCGCTCGACCTCTTCGAGGTCTTCGGCCGAAATCGGCTTGTTGTGCGAGATGTCAAAGCGCAGGCGCTCGGGCGCGACCAGCGAGCCCTTCTGTGCGACATGGCTGCCCAGCACTTCGCGCAGCGCCTCATGGATCAGATGCGTCGCGGAATGGTTGGCGCGCAGCCTCGAGCGCCTTGCATGATCGACCTTCAGCTCGACAGCCGCGCCCGTCTTGACGGTGCCGCTGGCCACCTTGCCGATATGCACGAACAGCCCGTCGGCCTTCTTCTGCGTATCCGAAACCTCGATCGAGAACCCCTCGCCGGAGATGACGCCGGTGTCGCCCATCTGGCCGCCGGACTCGGCATAGAACGGCGTCTGGTTGACGACGATCGCCACCGCGTCGCCCTTGCCGGCGCCGTCGACAGCCTTGCCGTCCCGGACAAGCGCCTGGATGATGCCTTCCGCAGCTTCAGTCTCATAGCCGAGGAACTCGGTGGCGCCGGCCTTCTCGCGCACCGAGAACCAGATGGTCTCGGTGGCGGCGTCGCCGGACCCGGCCCAATGCTTGCGCGCCTCGGCCTTCTGCTGCTCCATCGCGTTGGTGAAGCCGGCAATATCGACCGAGATGCTGCGCTGGCGCAGTGCGTCCTGCGTCAGGTCGAGCGGGAAGCCATAGGTGTCGTAGAGCTTGAAGGCCGTCTCGCCATCCAGCATGTCGCCGGCATGCAGCGTTTCGGTCGCCTCGGAAAGCAGGCCGAGGCCGCGCACCAGCGTCTTGCGAAACCTGGTCTCCTCGAGCTTCAGCGTCTCGGTGATCAATTGTTCGCCGCGCAGCAGTTCCGGATAGGCCTGGCCCATTTCGCGCACCAGCGCCGGCACCAGCTTCCACATCAGCGGTTCGTTGGCACCGAGCAGCTGTGCATGGCGCATGGCGCGGCGCATGATGCGGCGCAGGACGTAGCCCCTGCCTTCGTTCGAGGGCAGCACGCCATCGGCGACCAGGAAGGAGGACGAGCGCAGATGATCGGCAATGACCCGGTAGGAGGCGACCGTCTCCTTGTCGGGACCATGCCCGATCGCGGACGAGGCCGCGTCGATCAGGTGACGGAACAGATCGGTCTCGAAGACGCTTTCCACCCCTTGCAGGATGGACGCCATGCGCTCCAGGCCCATGCCGGTGTCGATCGAGGGGCGCGGCAGGTCGATGCGCTCCTCCTTCGTCACCTGTTCATACTGCATGAACACCAGGTTCCAGAATTCCAGGAAACGGTCGCCATCCTCCTCCGGGCTGCCGGGAGGGCCGCCCCAGATGTGCTCGCCGCGGTCGATGAAGATCTCCGAGCACGGCCCGCAGGGTCCGGTGTCGCCCATCGCCCAGAAATTGTCCGAGGTCGCGATGCGAATGATGCGGTCGTCGGAAAAACCGGCGATCTTCTTCCAGAAGCCGGCCGCCTCGTCATCCGTGTGATAGACGGTGACCAGCAGCTTGTCCTTGCTCAGCCCGAATTCCCTGGTGATCAAGTTCCAGGCAAGCTCGATGGCGCGCTCCTTGAAATAGTCGCCGAAGGAGAAGTTGCCGAGCATCTCGAAGAAGGTCAGATGACGCGCGGTGTAGCCGACATTGTCGAGATCGTTGTGCTTGCCGCCGGCGCGAACGCTCTTCTGGGCGGTCGAGGCGCGCGAATAGGGCCGCTTCTCCAGGCCGGTGAAGACGTTCTTGAACTGTACCATGCCGGCGTTGGTGAACATCAGCGTCGGGTCGTTGCGCGGCACCAGCGGACTCGACGCGACGATCTCGTGACCCTCCTTGCGGAAGTAGTCGAGAAATGTCGACCGGATTTCGTTCACGCCACTCATGAATGCTGCCTTTTCGGAAGGGCCGCCGGCAAACCGGCGGAAATGGGCTCTGCGTTTTAGAAGATTAGGACTTGGCCTTTTAGCCGCCGCGCTTCACCCTGTCCAGAAACACGGAATTGGTCCAATCCACGGCCTTTGCCGGCCGTTCGAACCGGCCTGTTTTCGCCGCCGAAACGCAAAACCGCCGGCACTGGGCCGGCGGTTTCAAAACGCATTAACGCGGAACTCGATTACTTAAGCCCGAGATAATAGAATGCGATTATGGCCGAACTCCGGCCGACCTCGCGAGTTGTCACATCGCGCCGGATTCCTCCTCGAACCCGTCGTCGCCACCTTCGGAGCCGCCATTCTCAAGGAACTTTTCGGCGATCAGCCCGGCATTCTGTCGGAGCGCCAGCTCGATCTCGCGTGCGGTGTCGGGATTGTCGCGCAGGAACAGTTTGGCATTCTCGCGGCCTTGGCCGAGACGCTGCGAATTGTAGGAGAACCAGGCGCCCGACTTCTCGACCACGCCGGCCTTGACGCCGAGATCGACCAGTTCGCCGGTCTTGGACACGCCTTCACCATACATGATGTCGAACTCGACCACCTTGAAGGGCGGCGCCAGCTTGTTCTTGACCACCTTGACGCGGGTCTGGTTGCCGACGACTTCGTCGCGGTCCTTGACCGAGCCGATGCGGCGGATGTCGAGGCGCACCGATGCGTAGAATTTCAGCGCGTTGCCGCCGGTCGTCGTCTCGGGCGAACCGAACATGACGCCGATCTTCATGCGGATCTGGTTGATGAAGATGACCATGGTGTTGGAGCGCGAGATCGAGGCGGTCAGCTTGCGCAGCGCCTGGCTCATCAGGCGGGCCTGCAGGCCGGGCAGCGAATCACCCATCTCGCCTTCGATTTCGGCACGTGGCGTCAGCGCCGCGACCGAATCGACCACCAGCACGTCGATGGCGCCGGAGCGCACCAGCGTGTCGCAGATTTCCAGCGCCTGCTCACCGGTGTCGGGCTGCGAAATCAGCAGGTTTTCGAGATCGACGCCAAGCTTGCGGGCATAGACCGGGTCAAGCGCGTGCTCGGCATCGACGAAGGCGCAGATGCCGCCCTTCTTCTGGGCTTCGGCCACGGTGTGCAGGGCCAGCGTCGTCTTGCCCGAGCTTTCCGGCCCGTAGATCTCGATGATGCGGCCGCGCGGCAGGCCACCGACGCCAAGCGCGATGTCGAGGCCAAGCGAGCCGGTCGGCACCGTTTCGATCTCGACGACCTGCTCGTTGGCGCCGAGCCGCATGATCGAGCCCTTGCCGAAAGCCCGCTCGATCTGCGACAGCGCCGCATCCAGAGCCTTTGATTTGTCCACTGCCTTGTCCTCTACCAGCCGCAAAGAATTCTGAGCCATGATACATCACCCCTTGGTCGTCAATGAAGGCCGGACAATCCGTAATCCCTGCCTATTTGTACCTTTTTTGTTCTCATTTGGCAAGAGGGATCAAATATCTGAAAAACAAGCATTATCCGGATTTGTTCTTTTTTTGTCCAAGGATTCGATCAGGAATGCACCGCACGTTGGGCCAGACGGCTCGGTTGTTTCGACCTGCCGAATCGCCGCCTTGCATGCGAAGCTCGGTCGCACAGCCTAGCGCTTGTGCGGCTGGAATAACAAAGGTCATATCGCCGGCATGCTGAAATCCGCGAAAATACTGGCCGTAGGCGGCGCCCATATCGACCGGCGCGGCCAGGTGTCCGGCGCCTACGTGCCCGCCGCCTCCAATCCGGGCACAATGCGCGAGGATGTCGGCGGCGGCGTCTTCAACGCCTTGCGCAGTGCCGTGCGGCGCGGCGTCTCCGCGTCGCTGATGTCGGTTCGCGGCGGCGATGCCGCTGCCGACACCGTTTCGCGAGCCATTGCCGGGGCAGGCATTACCGACCTGTCGGCGGTCTTCCTCGACCGCACGACGCCGAGCTACACGGCGCTGATCGACAGCGAAGGCGAGCTGATCGTCGGCTTTGCCGACATGGCGCTCTATGATTTGGCGTTTCCCAAGCAGATCAGGCGCTCCAGGGTGCGGGAGGTGATCGCCGCCGCAGATGCCGTCTTCTGCGACGCCAATCTTCCGACGACGGCGCTGGAACGGCTGGTCGCGCTCGCCGCGGGCAAGCCGGTTTTCGCGATTGCCATTTCGCCGGCCAAGGTGGTGCGGTTGCTACCGGTGCTGAAGGAGCTTTCGCTGGTCTTCATGAACCGGCGCGAGGCCATGGCGCTGGCCGGCGTCGCCGCGAATGCCACGGAGCGCGAGGTGGTCGACGGGTTGCGATGCAGCGGCCTCGTCAGCGGCGTGGTGACGGCAGGCGGCGGGCCCATGCTGGGCTTCGATGAAGCCGGCGCCTTCTCTATCCTGCCGCCGCCACCAAGAAAGGTCGCCGACGTCACCGGCGCCGGCGATGCGCTGGCGGGCGCAACGGTCGCAGCCTTGCTGCGAGGACTGCCGCTGCGGGCAGCTCTGCGCGAAGGCATTGCCGGGGCGACGCTTGCCATCGAAAGCGCCGCCGCCGTTCCGGAGTTCACCGCGGCGAGCTTCGCGGAAGCGTTGGTCCTTGTGCCGGATGCCAGGGAAGTGGCATGAGACCGGCGAATTCATAGTGCCGCGATGTTGCCGAGCGTCCGACGGACGCGCCGCATTCCGGATAGGAGACCTTGATGACCCCTGAGACCGCCCGCCCCTTCATCGACATCCACGCGCCGGTGGCGCAGGCCCTGGCCGACGGCCGGCCGGTGGTGGCGCTGGAAAGCACCATCATCACCCATGGCATGCCCTACCCCGACAACGGCGCCATGGCGGCCGATGTCGAAAAGATCATCAGCGATGGCGGCGCCGTGCCGGCGACGATCGCCGTGGTTGGCGGCCGCATCAAGATCGGGCTTTCTGACGGCGAGCGCGAATCGCTGGCGATGACGGGCGACGCCATGAAGCTGTCGCGCGCCGATCTCGGTTTTGCCGTGGCGCAAGGGCGCACCGGCGGCACCACGGTCGCCGCCACGATGATCGCGGCGCATATTGTCGGCATAAAAGTGTTTGCCACCGGCGGCATCGGCGGCGTGCACAAGGGCGCCGAAAAGAGCTTTGACATTTCCGCCGATCTCGACGAGCTGGCGCGCACCCCGGTGATTGTCGTCTCGGCCGGCGCCAAGGCGATCCTCGACATCGAAAAGACGCTGGAAGTGCTGGAGACGCGCGGCGTGCCGGTGATCGGCCATGGCTGCGAGACGATGCCGGCCTTCTGGTCCAGGCAATCGCCGTTCCGCGCGCCGCTGACCTTGCACGAGCCGGAAGAGATCGCGCATTTCTACCAGACGAGGGCAGCACTTGGGCTTGCTGGCGGCATGCTGATTGCCAATCCTGTGCCGGAAAACCAGGAAATCCCGGCTGCGGAGATGGCGGGCTATATCGACGCCGCGCAGAAGGCCGCCGAGGCACAACATGTCACCGGCAAGGCGGTGACGCCATTCCTGCTGGGAAAGATCCTCGAACTGACCGGCGGCAGGAGCCTGAAGACCAACATCGCGCTGGTGGAAAACAATGCACGGCTGGCGGCGAGGATAGCCAGGGCATTGTAGGGCACGGCCTCCAAGGTCGGCGGGACAGAGGGGGTGCTGTCCCTCCGCTGTGCCAAGGCTGGCGTCACTTCCCCGCCCTTCGCCCCGCCTCATACGCCCGGCGTGCCCAGACCGTCATCTCGTCGGGATCATCAAAAGCGCTGTCGGGAACGCTCCAATAGGGCATGGCGACCAGCTTGCCGTGGCGCGAGCCGGTATAGGTCCATTGCGTGCAGCCGGCGGCCTCGAACTCGGGGGCGCTTTGCTCGTCGGCTTTCAACAGCAATTCGCCGCGCAGCACGATGGCGACGATGACGCCGTCGAAATAGATGCCCTTGCCGCCGAACAGTTTGCGGATGCTGACAGGGCCGAGACCCTCGAACAGTTCGGCGATGCGTTCATTGTCCATGCCGCGATCATGTCACCGGCATCTGGCCTTGTCATCGCCGCAACCAAAATCATGCTGACAGGTTGAGAGAGGTATCGGAGTTTTCCCGCCATGCCGCTTCTGCTGAAAGGGTCCTGTCGCTGCAATGCCGTGCGTTTCGAGGTGGAAAGCCACACGCCGGCGCCGTTCATGCTGTGCTACTGCTCCATCTGCCGCAAGCAGCAGGGCGGCGGCGGGTTTGCCATCAATCTCGGTGCCGACAACGAGACACTGAACATCAGGGGCAAGCGCAGCCTCGGCGTCTTTCGGGCGGAGATCGAGGACGACGAGCATCCGCATTGCGAAATCTCAACCGGCGAGCGCAATTTCTGCAAGAAATGCGGCTCAGCCCTTTGGCTCTACGATCCGACATGGCCGGAACTGGTGCACCCCTTCGCCTCAGCGATCGACAGCGATTTACCCATTCCGCCGAGCCGAGTGCACCTGATGCTGAAATACAAAGCGAACTGGGTGGAGCCGGTGGTTGGCAAGCATGACAAGGTCTTCGACGTCTATCCCGAGGAATCGATCGCCGACTGGCACAAGCGGACGGGCATGTGGGTGGAGTGAGTTTCTTCGCCCCGTTTACGGGGAGGTGAGGAGTGATCCGCGCAGCGAACGAAAAGCCAATTGCTTGGATTTTCTAACGACGTACGCCGGCAGGCTGGGCGGAGCTAACTCTGGAAAGGCTGGCGCTGCCCCTCATCCGTCACTTCGTGACACTTTCTCCGCGTAAACGGGGCGAAGGAAAAAATCAGGCCGAAGCGCGGGCCTCTGCCAGCGCCTTCAGGTCGGCCGGCTTCAATTCGACGGATTCGCCGCAGCCGCAGGCCGAACTCTGGTTCGGGTTGTGGAAGGTGAAGCCGGTGCGCAGCGTCGTCTGCTCGAAATCCATCTCGGTGCCGAACAGGAAAAGGGCTGCTTCCGGCGCGACATAGACATGGGCGCCGTCGCGCTCGATATGGTCGTCCTTGGTGTTGGGTTCGGTCACCAGATCGACCGTGTATTCCATGCCGGCGCAGCCGCCCTTCTTGATGCCGAGGCGGATGCCATGCGCGTTGTCGCGGGTGGCGACGATCTCGCGCACCCGGTCGGCGGCCTTTTCGGTCATGGTGATGACGGCGAAGCGTCCCATTCTTTTTCCTTCCATTCCATGCAGGTTCAAGGCCTGCCGAATGATTCCTCACCTAAAATGGTGAAGTTTTACCCCTGGCGCAAGTGTGCCAGGCTCGACGCTAGTACCAGCCCACCGCCACCTGCGCCTCTTCCGACATGCGGTCGGCCGACCAGGGCGGGTCGAAGGTCATGTTGACCTCGACGCCGGACACGCCTTCGACGGCGCCGACGGCATTTTCGACCCAGCCGGGCATTTCGCCGGCGACAGGGCAGCCGGGAGCGGTCAGCGTCATATCGATCTTGACCGAGCGATTGTCCTCGATGTCGATCTTGTAGATGAGGCCGAGCTCGTAGATATCGGCCGGGATTTCCGGATCGTAGACCGTCTTCAGCGCCGATACGATGTCGTCGGTCAACCGCGCCAGTTCGTCGGCTGGGATGGCCGATCCCGAAACCAGCGCATTGGGCGCGGTTTCCGGAGTGGTCTCGGCAGCGATGCTTGCATCATCCATGGTCGTCACCCAAAAAAGTCGTCATCCGAAGAATTTGCGCGCTTTTTCAAGCGCCTCGGCCAAAGCGTCGACTTCGGCCCTGGTATTATACATGCCGAACGATGCCCTGCATGTGGAGGTTACGCCGAAACGTTTCAACAGCGGCTGGGCGCAATGGGTGCCCGCGCGGACTGCAACGCCCTGCCTGTCTATCACCATCGACACGTCGTGCGCATGAATGCCTTGCAGTTCGAACGAGATGATGGCGCCCTTGCCGGGCGCATCGCCGAAGATGCGCAGCGAATTGATGGCGCGCAGCCGCTCATGCGCATAATTCTTAAGGTCTTCCTCATGCGCGGCGATGCGCTCGCGGCCGATCGTTTCCATATAGTCGAGCGCGGCACCCAGTCCGATCGCCTGCACGATCGGCGGCGTGCCGGCTTCGAAACGATGCGGCGGCTCGTTGTAGGTGACGATGTCTTCCGTCACCTCCTCGATCATCTCGCCACCGCCCATGAAGGGGCGCATGCCCTGGAGAATGTCCTTCTTGCCGTAGAGCACGCCGATGCCCGAAGGGCCATAAACCTTGTGCCCGGTGAAGACGAAGAAGTCGCAGTCGAGATCCTGCACATCGATCGGCATATGCACGGCGCTCTGGCTGCCGTCGACGAGGACGGGAATTCCACGCGCATGCGCGATGCGCACGATTTCCTTGATCGGCGTCACCGTGCCCAGCGCATTCGACATCTGCGTGACGGCGACCAGTTTGGTGCGGTCGGTCAGCCGTTTTTCGAATTCCTCGATGTGGAAGACGCCGAGATCGTCGACCGGCACCCAGACCAGCTTGGCGCCCTGCCGCTCGCGGATAAAATGCCAGGGAACGATGTTGGAGTGGTGCTCCATGATCGACAGCACGATCTCGTCGCCCTCGCCGATGTTGGGCATGCCATAGCCATAGGCCACGGTGTTGATGGCCGAGGTCGTGTTCGAGGTGAAGATGATGTTGTCGGTGCTTGGCGCGTTGAGGAAACGGCGTACCGTTTCGCGCGCCTTTTCGTAGGCGTCGGTCGCGGCATTGGACAGGAAATGCAGGCCACGATGGACGTTGGCATATTCCTGGCTGTAGGCGTGCTGGACAGCATCGAGCACCACCTGCGGCTTCTGTGCCGAGGCGCCATTGTCGAGATAGACCAGCGGCTTCCCGTAGACTTCCCGCGACAGGATCGGGAAATCGCGGCGGATCGCTTCGACGTCGTAGGGAATGTTTTCGAGTTTCTGGTCCATTTCAAAGTCCTTGCCGGCCAAGGCCGAGATCCTTCCAACACCCCTCATCCGACCGAGCTTCGCTCGGCCACCTTCTCCCACAAGGGGAGAAGGTCTAGCGCTTTACCTTCTCCCCTTGTGGGAGAAGGTGGATTGGCGCGTAGCGCCAAGACGGATGAGGGGTGGCTTTGCCGGACCCCATCCAATTAGCCGTGTGCCACGAACCAGCCGTCGAGCCGCGCTTCCAGCGCCTCGACGATCGCCTCGTCGTCCAGTTCCTCGATCACCTCCGCGACGAAGGCCTTCACGAGCAACCCCCGCGCGCTTTTCTCGTCGACGCCACGCGCCATCAGGTAGAACAGATGGTCGTGGTCGATTTCGGTGACCGTCGCGCCGTGGCCGCAAATCACGTCGTCGGCGAAGATTTCCAGCTCCGGCTTGGTCGAGAATTCGCCGTCGTCCGACAGCAACAGCGTGTTGCAAGCCATCTTGGCGTTGGTCTTCTGCGCATATTGATGGACGTTGATGCGGCCCTGGAAGACGCCGCGCGCCTTGCCCGTCACCACGTTGCGGATGATCTCCGTCGAGGTCGTGTGCGGCACCGCATGGTCGAGAACCATGGTCACGTCGGTGTGGGTGTCGCCGGCCAGGAGATTGATGCCGCGAAGCTTGAAATCGGCGCCCTCGCCAGTCGTCCTGACCATGATCTCCTGGCGCACGAGCTTGCCGCCGGCGTTCATGACGAACAGTGTCAGTTTCGCGTTCTTGCCGATATGGGCCTTGAACTGCGCCAGATGCGTCGCCGTTTCCGGCTGCTCCTGGACAATCAGCCACGTCACCTCGGCGCCCTCGTCGAGCACGATCTGGCTGACCGAACTGCCCAAGGCAGCGCCGTCACCCGTCTGCCGTTCGACGATAACGGCCTT
>NZ_RZQT01000067.1:0-33640 GCF_003998485.1 Mesorhizobium sp. M7A.F.Ca.CA.001.04.2.1 | reverse complement strand
GGAAAGCTCTACTTCGGTGCCATGAAGGTGAAGAACATCCGCATCCACAACCGCCCCGCCTACAACTCGGAAGTCCACGCCACCCGCGACATGGGCGTTGGCGAGCTCAACAACTGCTACGAGGATGCAGAACTGGCCGACACCATCGTTTCGGTCGGAAACAACCCGCTCGAAACCCAGACCAACTATTTCCTCAACCACTGGATTCCGAACCTGCGCGGGACTTCGATGGACAAGAAGAAGGCGCAGCTTCCTGACGAGCCTCACGCCAACGGCCGCATCATCTTCGTCGACCCGCGCCGCACGGTTTCGGTCAACGCCGCCGAGGCCGAAGCTGGCAAGGACAACGTCATGCACCTTGCCATCAACTCCGGCACGGACATGGTGCTGTTCAACGCGTGGCTGACGGAGATCGCCGCCAAGGGCTGGGTCGACAAGGCCTTCATCGACGCGTCGACCACGGGTTTCGACAAGGCGGTCGCCGCCAACAAGACCTCGCTCGAGGACGCGGCGAAGATCACCGGGCTGACCGTTGACCAGATCAAGCAGTCGGCCGCCTGGATAGCCGAGCCAAAGGAAGGCAAGCGCCGCCGCACGATGATCGCCTACGAAAAGGGCCTGATCTGGGGCAACGACAACTACCGCACCAATGCGGCCCTCGTTAACGTGGCGCTGGCAACAGGCAATGTCGGCCGCGAAGGCGGCGGCTGCGTGCGCATGGGCGGCCACCAGGAAGGCTACGTCCGTCCCTCGGACGCGCATGTCGGCAAGCCGGCCGCCTATGTCGACAAGCTGCTGATCGAAGGCAAGGGCGGCGTTCACCACATTTGGGCCTGCGACCACTATAAGACCACGCTGAACGCCCACCAGTTCAACATGGTCTACAAAAAGCGCACCGACATCGTAAAGGACGCGATGAACGCCGTGCCCTACGGCGACCGTGACGCGATGGTTAAGGCGATCACCGACGCGATCAAGGCCGGAGGCCTGTTCTCTGTCGACGTCGACATCATCCCGTCGAAGATTGGCGCGGCGAGCCACGTCTGGCTGCCAGCGGCGGAATCCGGCGAGATGAACCTGACCTCCATGAACGGCGAGCGCAGGATGCGGCTGGTCGAGCGCTACATGGATCCGCCTGGCAACGCCAAGCCGGACTGCCTCATCGCCGCAGGCATCGCTCAAAATCTTGAGCGCGTTTTTCGCGAGATGGGCGACGCCAAGTACGCCGACCAGTTCAAGGGATTTGACTGGAAGACCGAAGAAGACGCGTTCATGGACGGGTATCATCAGAACGCCAAAGGCGGCGAGAACGTCACCTACGAGCGGCTCCGCGCCATGGGCAACAACGGCTTCCAGGAACCGTCGACAGGGTTCGAGGGCGGCAAGATCGTCGGCACGAAACGGCTCTACACCGACGGCAAGTTCGGCACGAAGGATGGCAAGGCGACTTTCATGGAAGCCGCATGGCGTGGCCTGCAGGCGCCTGGCAAGGAGGAGCAGAAGAAGAACAACAAGTTCCTCATCAACAACGGCCGCGCGAACATCGTCTGGCAGAACGCGTTCCTCGACCAGAACAGCGAGTTCGTCATGGATCGGTTCCCCTATCCGTTCATCCAGATGAGCCCCGATGACATGGGCGAGTTGGGACTGAAAAACGGCGATCTCGTCGAAGTCTACAACGAGAGTGGCTCGACGCAGGCGATGGTCTATCCCACTCCGACCGCGAGGAAGGGCGAAACCTTCATGCTGTTCGGTTTCCCGACGGGTGTGGTGGGCAATGTCATCAATGCGGGCACGAACGAACTGATCCTGCCCAACTACAAGCAGACGTGGGCGAACATCCGCAAGATCTCGGATGCTCCGGAAAGCGTGAAGCACCTTTCCTTCAAGTCCACGGAATATCAGGCGGGCTGAGCCACGTATTCTGCCGCGGGCTAACCGGCTCGCGGCAGCTAGCCGTGTCTTCAATCGTCAACGGAGAGTTCTCGCGTGAAATATCTGCTCGTCAGCGCCACAATGGTTTTGGCGTTACTGCCGCCGATCGCCCAGGCCCAGGATGTCGAGGCTGGCAAGACGGTGTTCAAAAAGTGTGCCGCCTGCCACAACGCCGATACTGACGCGAACAAGGTCGGGCCAACCTTGAAAGGCGTCGTGGGCCGGACAGCGGGGACCGTCCCGGGCTATTCGTATTCGAAAGCCATGAAGGACGCGGGTGCAGCGGGCCTGGTGTGGGACGAGCCGAACCTGACGGAATATCTGGCCAATCCCAAGGCGAAAGTGCCGACGAACAAAATGGGGTTTCCTGGCCTCAAGAACCCCGACGACGTCAAGAACGTCCTCGCCTATCTCAAGAGTGTGTCAGGTTAGAAAACCTAGGCCGTTGCGTTTCGAGAACAACGCAGGGGAGGAGCGATCGTGTTTCACGCCGCGAAGCCTGTCTTGAAGGCCGACTGCTCCGCCGGGCAGGGTGGCGAAGCTATCCCGTTCGATACGGCGGTGGCCAAAGCCGTCGCGCTCGCCAAACCTGTTCGATACAGGGAAACAGTCTCGCTTGCCGCAGCATTGGGACGGGTTTGCGCGGCCGATGTCTGCTCGCCTATTTCGCTGCCTCCGTTCGACAATTCGGCCATGGACGGGTTTGCCGTTCGAACGGCGGATTTCGATGGGGAAGGGCCTTGGACCTTTCGCGTGGCTGAACGGGTGGTCGCCGGCGACGTACGCGCCCTTGAGAACCTCGACCCACAAACTGCACTCAGAATATTCACGGGAGCACCCGTTCCGTCGAGCTTCGACGCCGTGGTCACGCAAGAGCACTGTGAGCGAGCTGGCGATACTGTCACGATGTACGAGCGGCCCCGTCGTGGCCGTCACATCCGTCTCGCTGGCGAGGACGTCGGCGCCGACACGGAACTGGTAAAGCGGGGCAAGGGCCTATCCGCGAGAGACCTAACCTTGCTGGCGGCGGTGGGGATCGTCGATGTCCAGGTGCTTCGAAAGGTACGGATAGGACTGCTCTCAACCGGAACCGAATTGAAAGAACCGGGTGAACCGCTCGAGCACGGCCAGATTTACAATTCCAACCGGATCATGCTCCGCTCGTTGCTGGCGGCCTGTCCTTGGGCGGAAATAGTCGACTTCGGCATGGTCCCTGACAGCCTGGGTCTCCTCGCGGACGTTGTTGCCCGCGCGGTCGCGTCCTGTGACGCCCTGGTCACCACAGGCGGGGTTTCGGCAGGCGAGGAAGACCATATGGTCGCGGCCGTTCAGGCTCATGGCGCCGACCTCGACGTCCTCAAGGTGGCGATGCGGCCGGGCAAGCCGCTGAAGGTCGGAAGGATCAGGAACACGGTCTTTGCCGGGTTGCCAGGCAATCCCAACGCCGCCCTGATAGCGTTCCGGCAGATTGTCCTGCCTGCCTTGCGAAAGCTGGCTGGCCTCGCGGAGACCCAGCCGCAATGGTTCTCGGCGGTGGCTGGCTTCAGCTGCAAAAAGCGGCAAGGCCGAACCGAGTTCGTGCCCGTCCGCATATCCAGCCGCACCGAAACGGGTGAACCCGTGCTGGAGATGCTTGAACGTGGGTCCTCGGCCAATTTGATGGCGATCGCGTTGGCCGATGGGATTGCGCTCTTGCCGCCTGACGCGGCCGAGATCACAAACGGCACGCTGCTGCGCTACGAGCCGTTTTGGACCTAGTTCTGTTTCGCGACCACCATGCTGCGCGTCGCCTTGCAAGTCCTTGCAGACGCGGCCCGAGTCCTCTAGTTTTTGCACTAGATACGACATCTCCAATGACATGTGATTCTGAGGAGAATATGAAGCATTTTTCACAATGTCCGGCGTCTTTGTTGAAGCCCATGCAATGCCGGGCGGGGCGTGCCCTCTTGGATTTGGATCAGGCTGAGCTCGCCAAGGCCGCAAATGTTCATCGAAACACGATCGCAGATTTCGAAAAGGGGAAGCGAACGCCCAATCTGAACAACCTGATCGCTATTCAGGGGGCGCTGGAATCGGCCGGAGTGGTCTTAATCGACGAAGGTGCGCAGGGCGTTGGGGTGAAACTGCTCGGGGCGTGAGGGAGGTGCCCCGAAACACAGGGTCCGTGGCCGCAGGCGTGCCCGTCCCTTGATGCAAGCTATTTCGGCCTCAGCTTCGAAGGTATTTGACGAGCGGCGCAATCGCCAGCAAAAAGGCAATGAACGCCAGGATCGAGATGACGGCCATGCCGCCCATCATCCACATGCTTGAACCACCCATCATAGCGGTTATTCCGCGAGACCCGGGTGCGCGCCGCGGTTGCGAGGTGAGCGAGGTGAATTAGTTCGCCGCAGATTTCCGTCAAGACAATAAAGAAGCTCGATCAGCCCCCCGTCGCCCTCACTGCGCCATTGCCTGGTCCTGCCAGTTCGTCGATGATTGGACAGTCCGGCCTGTCATCTCCCTGGCAATGCTCGACGAGGTGATGAAGCAGTCCGCGCAGTCCGACCAGTTCGGCGATCTTCCTGTCGATCTCCAGCAGCTTGGCTTCCGCGATTGCCTTTACGTCCGCGCTCTCGCGGTCCTTGTCGCCTCTAGGCATCCTGATACCGTCAACCGATCCCGACGCGGCAAAACGTGATCGTCGGGCTTGCCTATCGTCATGTTGCTGTCATATGTTGGCGTTACGTACCCTTAATTCCGGATTTATGGATACATGGATAAAAAGTCGGCTCTTCTCGCATTGGCGGCACTCGGCCAAGACACCCGGCTCGAGGTCTTCCGCCTGCTCGTCAAGGCAGGCGCAGATGGCGTGCCCGCCGGCGAAATCGCTTCGCGACTGGATACGGTGCAGAACACCATGTCGGCGCACCTGAAGGTCCTCGACCATGCTGGTCTGGTCCGCGCTGAGCGTGACGGCCGAACAGTCCGATATCTCGCAGACATGACGGGCTTCCGCGACCTGCTCGCCTATCTCATGGAAGACTGCTGCAACGGCGCGCCGGAGCTCTGTCAGCCCGTGATCCAGGCGGTAACCTGCAAATGCTGAGGAAGGAGCCCATGAGCGATCAAATCTACAATGTCTTGTTTCTCTGCACGGGGAATTCGGCGCGATCCATCCTCGCGGAGGCGATCCTGAACCGCGTCGGCGCTGGCAAGTTCAAAGCCTATTCGGCGGGCTCGCACCCCAAAGGGGAGGTCCACCCCTACACGCTCCAGCTTCTGAAAACCCTCAACTACGACACCTCCTTCGCCCGTTCGAAGGACTGGGAGGAGTTCGCGGTCCCCGGCGCGCCGAAAATGGATTTCGTTTTCACCGTCTGCGACAATGCAGCCAACGAATCCTGCCCGGTCTGGCCGGGACAGCCGATGACGGCGCACTGGGGCGTGCCAGATCCGGCAGACGTGGAGGGTACCGACGCCGAAAAGCACCTGGCTTTCGCCGAGGCCTACCGCATGCTCAACAACCGCATCTCGATCTTCGTCAGCCTGCCCATGAACATGGTCGACAAGCTCGCGCTGCAGAAGCGCCTGGACGAGATCGGCCGCAACCTGCCGAAGGCGGGCTGAACCTCATGGCGAACGACCTGCCACGCCGCGTCGTCGCGGAAGCCTTGGGAACCGCGCTGCTGGTCGCGACCGTGGTCGGCTCCGGCATCATGGCCGCCAAGCTGACGCACGACGTCGCCGTTTCGCTGCTGGGCAACACACTGCCGACCGGGGCGATCCTCGTGGTGCTGATCACCATACTGGGACCGATCTCGGGGGCGCATTTCAACCCCGCAGTCACGCTGGTGTTCGCGCTCCGCCGGGAGATAGAGGCGAACGCGGCGCTTGCCTATGTCATCGCACAAATCGCGGGCGGCATCGCCGGGACCTTTTTGGCCCACGCCATGTTCGAGCTGCCGATCCTCCAGGCCTCCGCGACGGTGCGGACCGGAACCGGGCAGTGGCTTGCGGAGGCGGTCGCCGCCTTCGGCCTTGTCTTCACCATCCTGGCAGGGCTGCGTTTCCGCTCCGACGCGATCCCCTGGCTGGTCGGGCTCTACATAACGGCCGCCTATTGGTTCACCGCCTCGACCTCCTTCGCCAACCCGGCCGTCGCGGTCGCTCGCGCTTTTTCCGACACGTTTTCCGGCATCCGTCCGGTCGACCTTCCGGGCTTCATTGCCGCCGAATTGCTAGGGGCCTTGCTCGCGATGGCGCTCGCGGGCTGGCTGCTCGCTGAGACGAAACCAATCAGACAGATGAAGGCTGCCGAATGACTGTTACGATCTACCACAACCCTGACTGCGGCACCTCGCGCAACACGCTGGCCATGATCCGCCAGTCCGGCGAAGAGCCGCAAGTGATCGAATACCTGAAGAACCCGCCATCACGCGAAAAGCTCATCGAACTGATTGCCGCGATGGGAAAGAAACCCCGCGATCTACTGCGCGAGAAGGGCACGCCATACGCTGAACTCGATCTGGGCAATCCCAAGTGGACCGACGACGAGATCCTCGATTTTATGCTGGCGCATCCGATCCTGATCAATCGGCCGATCGTGGTGACGCGTCTCGGCGTCGTTCTCGCGCGGCCTTCGGAGGCGGTTCTCGACATCCTGTCCAACCCCAATATCGGGCCGTTCGTCAAAGAGGATGGCGAGGTCGTCGTCGACACCAGGGGCAAGCGCATTGCCTGACCGGGATCAGGTGGCCGAAGGCTCGTTGCCGAACGTGGACGAAGACCAGTTCCGGCCGATCGACCTGCAAGCGCTGCTCGACGCGCCGCGTTCGATCCACAGGCCCCGCGTGCTGATGCTCTATGGCTCGCTGCGGGAACGCTCCTATTCCCGGCTCGTCACCGAGGAGGCGGCGCGGATCCTTCGCCGGCTGGGCGCCGAGGTGCGCATCTTCAATCCTTCGGGCCTGCCGCTGCCGGATTCGACGTCCGCCGATCACCCCAAAGTCCAGGAACTGCGGGACCTGTCCATCTGGTCCGAGGCCCAGGTCTGGTGCTCTCCGGAACGGCACGGCTCCATGACGGGAGTGATGAAGGCGCAGATCGACTGGCTGCCGCTGTCGATGGGCGGCGTACGCCCGACGCAGGGCAGGACGCTCGCCGTCATGCAGGTTTCAGGCGGCTCGCAGAGCTTCAACGCCGTCAACCAGCTCCGCATCCTCGGTCGCTGGATGCGGATGTTCACAATCCCGAACCAGTCGTCGGTTGCAAAGGCCTTCGCCGAGTTCGACGAGGCAGGCCGCATGAAGCCGTCATCGTACTACAACCGGATCGTCGATGTGATGGAGGAGCTGATGAAGTTCACGCTGCTCCTGCGCGACCGTTCCAGCTACCTGACGGATCGCTATTCCGAGCGCGTCGAGAGCGCCGAAGAAGTGGCCAAGCGGGTGAACCAGCGGTCGATCTGAGGCGCGTCCTGCCGCAGACAGAATGGCGGACGGGACGCGGCAGGCAGACTATGAGCGCAACCGCAGGCATCCGTCGCCTGTCGTTTGTCTGGGGGCAACTGATGGCAACTGAACCGCCCTGCAGTTTCGGCGACCGGGCGAGCGCGCCATGAGACCGCGCGACGTCGCGTTGGCGACCTTGCCTCCCGCGCTGTGGGCGATCGCCTACACGATCGCCAAACCCGCCATGCTGACCTTTCCTCCCATGTTCCTGATGGCGATCGTCTATGCGGTCACGGCACTCGCGCTGTTCCGGCCATCGGGCAGGCGGCAGACGCCGCTGTGGGCGCTGGTCGCCGCGGCAACGCTCGGAGGAAGCCTGCAGAGCGCGCTCATATTCAGCGGCATTGCCCTCGTGCCCTCGACGATGGCGGTCCTGACAGTCCAGTCCCAGGTTCCCTTCGCCGTCCTGGCAGCCTGGGCGATCGGCCAAGAGCGCATGAACGGCCGTCGGCTAGGCGGTATCGCGCTCTCGCTCGCGGGCGTGGCGCTCGTTGTCGGCTTGCCGCAATCGGTCGGCCAATTCAGGGGCCTGCTCCTCATCGTTCTGGGCACGTTCTGCTGGGGCATCGCACAGGGAATAATACGGGCGGCGTCGAAGGATTCGGGCGGCCAGCTCATGGGAGCGATGTCCGCCATTGCGGCCCCTCAGCTGCTGGCGATGTCGTTCGTTCTCGAAACCGGGCAGCGCCAAGCCCTGCTCAACGCAGGCCTCTTCGACTGGGCCGCCATGGCCGTGCTCGCTCTCGGCGGCTTCGTGGCTGCTTACAGCATCTGGTATGGCCTGCTTCGCCGATATCGCATCGACCAGGTCGCACCGTTCGCGTTGCTGATGCCGATCATCGGCGTGATCATAGCCTTCCTCTTCCTGAACGAACGCCCTTCGCCCTCGGTACTGGCTGGAGGGGCGGTGATCCTGATCGGGCTCGGCCTTGTCGTGCGTGCGCCAACGAAGTCCGAACTGCAGGCCGCGTAAACAGCTGAAGCATCTTATTTCCACATTATTCGAAATTAGCTTGACGGTATGATCTGTCGGGTCTAATAGTATTTCCATGAAACTCGAAAAAGCTGCCTCTCAGCTCGAAGCGCTCGGCAACCCGACGCGGCTTCAGCTCTACCGCATCCTGGTCCGTGCTGGGGATGACGGCCTTCCGGTCGGCAGTGTCCAGGAGAAGCTCGAAATCCCTTCGTCGACGCTTTCGCATCATCTCAAGCGGCTCGTCGACACAGGTCTTGTGACCCAAGAGCGCCA
This sequence comes from Mesorhizobium sp. M7A.F.Ca.CA.001.04.2.1, assembly GCF_003998485.1. Classification (NCBI taxonomy): domain Bacteria; kingdom Pseudomonadati; phylum Pseudomonadota; class Alphaproteobacteria; order Hyphomicrobiales; family Phyllobacteriaceae; genus Mesorhizobium; species Mesorhizobium sp. M7A.F.Ca.CA.001.04.2.1. Next base: position 24,964 of record NZ_RZQT01000067.1, on the reverse strand, counting down.
GGCGACGACGCTGATCTGCCGCGCCAACTATCCCGGCATGAACGCGCTGATCGGCTATCTCGCCGACGAGTGCTGCGCCGACGCAAAGTGCGCGCCGGCGGTTAACGAAACCGTGGCATGACCTTTTTTTGCCTAGATAATTCGAAGATACCGGAAGGATGGAACAAATGGACATGATGGCAGACCTCCCCGTAGCAGTCATCGGCGCTGGCCCAGTCGGCTTGGCCGCCGCTGCGCATCTCGTCGAGCGCGGCATCCGCCCGGTTATCTTCGAACGCGGCGAAAGCGTCGGCGCGGCGCTTCTCGAATGGGGACACGTCCGGGTTTTCTCGCCCTGGGAATACAACGTCGACGCGGCGGCGCGGGCACTGCTCGATCGGTCTGGGTGGAAGGCTCCGGACTCGCGCGGACTGCCAACGGGCGGAGAGATCGTCCGCGACTATCTTGCTCCTCTCGCATCCCTCCCGGAGATCGCCCCCAGCCTGAAACTCGGGGCTACCGTCACTGCCGTAACCCGGCAAGGGCATGACAAAGTCTCGAACGATGGGCGCAAGCATTCGCCGTTCGTCGTTCGCTACGAGGACGCTTCCGGCGAGCACCGGGTTCTCGCCCGCGCCGTAATCGACGCGTCCGGAACGTGGTGGCGGCCGAATCCCATCGGCGTCGACGGGCTGGCGGTTCCTGGCGAAGGTAAGGCGTCGGGGCGCATCGCCTACGGCATTCCCGATGTGATCGGCAAAGCCAGGCGCGACTATGCGGGTAAGCGCATCCTCGTCATCGGCGGCGGCCATTCCGCGATCAACGTCGCGCTGGCGCTCATGGAGCTTCAGGGCGAGGCCCCTGGCACGGAAATCTTCTGGGCGCTTCGGCATAGCAGCGTCGAAAGGCTCCTCGGCGGCGGCCTGAACGACCAGCTGCCTGAACGTGGAGCGCTTGGCCTAGCAGCCAAGCAGGCGATGGAAGACGGGCGGCTGAACATGCTGACATCCTTCGCCGTGGACCGCATCGACATGAACGGCGACAGCTTAGCGGTCTATGCCATGCTGGCAGGAAAGCCCCTCGACCTCGCGGTCGATCGCATCGTCGTCACAACGGGGTTCCGTCCGGACCTGTCGTTCCTGAGCGAGATCCGCATCGCGCTCGATCCCGCCGTCGAAGCGCCGCCAGCGCTGGCTCCGCTGATCGATCCGAATTTCCATTCCTGCGGCACCGTTCCGCCGCATGGCATCGAAGAGCTCAGGCATCCCGAACCCGGCTTTGCCATCGTCGGTTCGAAGTCCTACGGGCGCGCGCCTACGTTTCTGATGGTGACCGGCTACGAGCAGGTCCGCTCGGTCGTCGCCGATATTGCGGGGGATAGCGAAGCGGCCCGCGAGGTTCGTTTGGTCTTGCCCGAGACCGGGGTCTGCAGCGCTGACGTCGTCATCGGAGCAGAGACGGCTGGCTGCTGCGGCGGGCCGGCTCCCGCCGAGGTCGACGCCTGCTGCGTGAAAGATGCTGATGCTAAGGCGCAGGGTGCCTCGGGATGCGGCTGCGGAACTGGCAATCCTGCTGCCAGGACTGAGGCGAGGGAACGGATGGCGGCTGGCTCCGATGCTTGATCGGCCTGTCCTCGCGAAAGCGATCTGGGCGCTCGGGCTGACCCAGATCATTGGTTACGGCACGCTCTACTACAGCTTTTCGATCCTCGCGCCGTCGATGGCGCAGGAATTCGGCCTCTCGGAGGGGTGGGTCTTCGGAGGCCTATCGGCTTCCCTGTTTGCGGGCAGCCTGTTCGCGCCAACGGCAGGACGCTGGGCCGATCGGTTCGGTGCCGGGCGCATCATGACCGTCGGTTCGGTCGCGGCGGCCCTCGCGCTGGGGCTCTGTTCGATCGCTCCCGGCCGGGTGACGTTCGTTCTCGCGCTGCTTGCGATGGAACTGGCCTCCAGTTTTGTCCTGTACAGCGCCGCCTTCGTGGCGATCGTGCAGATCGGCTTGCCGCGGCCGCAACGGAGCATCACGCACCTGACGCTCATAGCCGGGTTCGCCTCGACCCTTTTCTGGCCGCTCACTTCCCTGCTGCATGACCACCTGACTTGGCGCGAAGTCTATCTGGTGTTCGCCGCGACCAATCTCGGGCTCTGCCTTCCGATACACGCCTGGCTGATGCGCCTGTCGCACCGCCACGCGACGGCCACGTTGCATGCCGAGGAACGCGGACCTCCCCATGATGCGGGAGCCGCGCTCGATCCCCGAAGCGAGCGGGCAGTGTTCCTTTTGATGCTGGCGGGGTTCGCCAGCGAGGGCTTCGTGCTGTCGGCGATCCTCATCCACATGGTGCCGCTCACGGCAGCACTAGGGCTTGGCTCGGCGGGTCTCTTCGTTTCGACCCTGTTTGGCCCGGCGCAGGTCGCCAGCCGGCTGATCAACATGCTGTTCGGCGGACGGCTTCTGCAAACGCATCTCGCCGTCATCGCGGCATCGCTGCTCACAGTCGGGCTGTGCACGCTTCTGCTGACCACGCCATGGCTGCCCGGCGCCTTCCTGTTCGTGTTCCTGTTCGGTCTCGGCTCCGGCCTTACCAGCATCGTCGGCGGCACCTTGCCGCTCGAGCTCTTCGGCCGCGAAGGCTATGGCGCGCGGCTTGGATGGGCGAGCGCTGCCCGGCAGTTCACCTCGGCATTCGCGCCGTTCGCGCTCGCCTTCCTGATGGCGCGGACATCCGTGGCCAATTCCCTCTGGGTCCTGGTCATCGCTGCCGCGAGCGGGGTCATCGCTTTCCTTGCCATCGCGCTGCTGAGAAGGCGCGACAGCCGTGTCCCGTTTGTGATTGGCGGGAACGCGGGAGGTGCGACCTAGTGGATAGAATCTGGCGCTTGGTACCCGCGCACAAACCTTCGTCTGGGAAATGCGCCCTCCGAGGGCGGACCTCCGCGTCCTTAGGGCCACGGCGCCATCGATATTTGGGCATCTGTCACCGGGTTTGAGGGCTTGCGGATTCGCTGACGGCTTTTGACCACACTCATCCCAACGCGACGACGCCCATCTTGTCTGCACGCCAAGATACCCCTATCAGCGACCGGAAATCAAGAGAAGAGTCCAATAAGTTGTCAATAATTATCCTTTCCACGTTGGGACAACATTGGATCCTTCAATGTAAGCGTGGTGCTCAAGCTGACAATTTTGACCTCGTTCGGAAGGATTAATTTCCGCTGCATCGAATTCATACTTATGCGAGATGATAAGGACTCAATCTATACTTATAAGCGGCTTGAAACCGGGCGTTGTTCGTGCCATAATGCGGCGCAGATTCTGGTGTCGGCTCGCGTGCCGATCCGGACCGGCTAAGATAGAGGCCCGCCCTCCGGATGCTCCTTTCGATCTGGATGCGATTGCTGATGAAGCACGGTTTCTTCTAATACTCGATCAGGTGCGAGGTAGTCAGTGGCGGAAAGCGGCAGATCGCCGTCGGCGCAGACCCTTTCGAGGGCCAGATGACGGCATGGTCATGCACTGGCCGATGGCGCGATCGTTCCGCCTGATCGCCGGATTTGCACCTAGACTACCAACTTCAGCATGGTTGCTGACAGACACATCTATAACGGGCTATCCGATCGAGTTCTACTACCCGATCGCAGCTTCTTCCGGGGCGCTGGGAATTGCCCAAAGACGTTTATTGTTCGTTCCGCGGGGAGTCTTCCGGACGCTCGTGCATCCGGAAAAATCGGTCTTCCCCTAAGAAGCTTCAGCCACGCGGAGTCGCGGCGGGCTGCTTGGTTAATGGCCCATAGCTTTACTTATGCTTCTTCCGATCTTCTCGGACCCGCGCCGCACGGGATTGGTCTCAAGGTGAGAATATCGAGCGGTCATTGCGGTAGAAGTATGCCCCAATATTTTGCCTATTATCGCCAAGCCTACGCTTTGGGCCACTCCGACACTGGCGTGCGTATGACGGAGATCGTGGATCCGGGCGTGGGCTATGCCCGCCTGCCGGAGTATTGATAGCCAGGTTTTTTGGATATTGCCCCGTGGTTTGTCCGGATCCCGCCGCCCCGGAATTACATAAGGTCCTATGCGCGGGATGTTGGCCAAAACCGCAAGAGCGAAGGAATTGAGCGGGATGGTCTTCTCTCCAGTCTTGCTGTCCGGCAACAAGAGAAGCTTCCGTTCAAAGTCAACTTCGTCCCATCGCAGATTGAGGATCTCTCCCTTTCTCGCCCCCGTCAGCAGCAAGAGCCTTACGGCCGCGGCTGCGTGAGGATCGATGATAGTGCGGCGGTTTTCCGGCTTCGCGAGATGTTTGGACCCCCGAGCGGTTTCACCAATACGCCAGGGAATGCCGATCGCTTCTCCCATCCTAAGGGCCGCTCCTACTTTGGTAAGTTCCTCGAATGTGAGATAGTGGGCGGTGTAGTTCTCGGGATACCGTTCGACCCTGGTAACGGGGTTGACGAAATTGTCGGGTAGAACATCTTCCCGGATCGCAAAGCCAAACATCGATGAAAGCGTCGTCAGAACTCTGTTTGCCGAGCCTTCTCTCCGCCTACCGCCTTGCCCAGATTTCGCGATTTTCCGGTGCATCGATGAGACGTCCGATTTGGTAACCAAATGGATCTTTAGCGATCCGATGAGCGGGTTGATCAGACGGTCGAAGTGATCCTGGTACATCACAACCGTACGGCGTTTGCGTTTCTCCCTGACGTGGTCATCCATGAACTTCCTGGAAAACTCCCTGACGGTTGGGGCTTCCCGGTCGCTCTCCCGTCCTTTCGCCGGATCGCCGCCAAGCCGGACTAGCGCCAGAATCCGTTTGGCTTCCTTCCTCGCTTCCTCGGCGGTTAACGTGGCCGCTGATCCCAAGACCATGCGTCTTGACCCAACGCGCCGACCGCCGCCATAGGGGCGGTACTCAACGATCCAGGACTTGTAGCCGGACGGCATGCCCCGCAATCCGAAGCCCTTTAACTGGGCGTCATAGTGGACAACCGGCTTCCCGCCGGGTTCCACCTGGTCGATAAACGATCGGGAAAGAAATGTGCCAATCATAGTGATCTCCTTTCGAATGTCGGCTGTGGATGTCGGCACCGTGTCGGCACCGAAGTTGCTAACTCCCGGAAAGCTGCAGGCACATTTGATGAGGAAAAGTTCGTCAGATCAATAGGTTGGGTAAGCCGAGGTAAGCTGCGGCGACATGCGGAAACGCGGAGACGCGGCTTGATAAGCAGGGGCGCCGGCCTTCTAAGCCGATGGTCACAGGTTCGAATCCTGTCGGGATCGCCAAAGCCTATCGGTCCGTTCCGGACACATAGGTTACGGTTTATACCGGAGACATGGGCTTTCAGAGAGCGGTATCAGGTCTCGTGCGCTCAGACCGCTGCCGCCAGAAGCAGCGTTACCCCCAGGACCGTCGACGCATAGATCGTCGCTAGGAGCACGATCGGCCGAGGATACTCGATGGGTGTTGCGAGGCTGGTTATGTCGGGACCCCGAAATGTTTCGGTGCCGGGCGACGGGACGTCGGCGGCGGTGGCAGCGTTGTCATTGCAAGCGCGCAGCACAGAAAGGCGCTGGGTTATATCCGCGGCGATCAGAGGATCGTCCGCCACCAATTTCGACCAGTCCGAAACAATGCCGATTTCATGTTGTGACATCGCGCGCCTCCCTTTTGCGGTCTAACAGCGATATCTAAATTATGTTCCACTAATAGTTTCGCGAGGCGGACCGCTCTTTGTCACTGCGGTCTTCTGATCGATGAAAACCACGCCCGCTGCCTCCAAGCCTCGACGGATGGCAGCCAGCTTGGCGGGACTGGGAATCCTTCGCCCGCTCTCAAAACTGCCAATCGTTCCTTCGCTGAGGCCGCACTTCGCGGCGAGTCGCACCTGCGACCACTTCAGGATCGCTCGTGCAGCTCTGCACTGCTGGGGTGTAAGGGGTTGTATCCCTGAGACGGTGGCGCTTCGCTTGTTCACATCCTGACGGTCCTTCGCTTCGGCGGGACACGGCTTTGCACCACGCGCACCTTGTCGAGATCCACCGTGACCATTGGCCCGAGCGACACCGTGACCTTGTCGCCGTCGATCCGCGAAACGTCCCCGGGCAATTCCATCTGCTGGCCCCTGGTCAGCCTGGTTGCCGGATCAATGACCGAATGCGGAAGACCGGGGATCGACACGCTGACGCGGTCCTTCGTGACGCGATTCAGCACCGTCGCCATGACCGCCACCTCGTCGCCGACTTTATTGCCATGCTCTGATTCTGGGGCGGCATCTGCCGGCGTCAAGGATTAGCTGCGTCTGATATAGAAAAGTCCGCGGGCGTGGCTCGGCGCCATCGTATTATTTCGTTACTCGGCCTTTTCGGAACCTTCCCGCGCACGGCGCGTTCGGCCCGCTGTATTCGCGGACCCTCATATAAAAGTGGACAGGCGGGAGGCAAACAAGGGTGGGGAGGAGTGTTGCCATGTCGAAGCGAGAAATAGGGATATCTTCGGCCCTCGATCGGCGCATTGCCGATCTCAGGGCCAGGATGCAGGACGCCCGGATCACGGAATACGAAATGAAGACCTTTCAAAAAGTGGCTTCAGCCATGGGAGGCGACGGAGGCTCCCTGCGTCTCGATGCCGACGACCTGATCGCGGCATCCTTTGTCGTCGATGCGCTGGGTGAATCGACGCTCAACTGACGACGGGCGATCTGGCTTCGCGCGCCGTTTTGCCCTTGCCCGGCCGGCAATTGGCCCACGCCTTCACACTTTGAAACAGGATGGCTGCTTTCCAGCGGCCGTCCTGTGGCGTCTGCGCAAGCGTCTGTCGCAAGTCATAGGCAGGGGCTGGTTGGCCGGTGGATTTGATTCCGCCGCCGACATCGAATTGGAGGGAAAGTCTTATCAATTTGTTTGGGTTGGTGCGTCATAGTAGCGACGGCTAACGGAGTTGAACGCGATGAAGCTCGATCTGTCGCCGACGAGCTGGGGCAGGGTGATCGCTGTCACGGCAGTCGGTACGGCATTCTTCATTGCCGTGGCGTTCTTCGTCGATTCCTTCAATTTTCCCTATCTTTCGCCCGAGGCCGTGTGGCGGGCGCAGATGACCGACCTGATGCTGCCTTTGGTGCTGGGCGGCTCGTTTCTGTTTTTCCTGACGTGGAAGATTCGCCAGCTGGCCATCGCGCAGCGCGATCTCAGCGTCATCGCCGCGACCGACAGCCTGACGGCGGTGCTGAACCGTGGCGCCTTCTCGATGCTGGTCGAAGCCTATCTCGAGCAGACCCGCAAGCAGGAGCAGACCCGTTCGGGGGCGCTGCTGATCATCGACGCCGACCACTTCAAGTCGATCAATGACCGCCTGGGCCATGATTGCGGCGATCAGGCGCTCAAACTGATAGCGCAGGCGATCAAGGGGCAACTGCGTGGCGGCGATATCGTCGGCCGCATCGGCGGCGAAGAATTCGGCGTGTTTCTGCCCGGCGTGGATCCCTCGCAATCCTGGGTGGTTGCCGAAAGCATCCGCCGGCGTATCAGGGAGATGGAATTCTCACCCGGCGGCAGGCCTTGTCCGCTTTCCGTCAGCATCGGCGGCACAAGCTTTACCGGCCCGATCACCTATGAGGAAATCTTCTCCGCTGCCGACAAAAGGCTTTACACGGCCAAGTCGAACGGACGCGATCAAGTCAGCTTCGATCCGGCGGGCGCCACTCCGGTATCTCCGCCCAGCGTCGCCACCGTGCATTGACAAGACCCTTGGGCACAGCACGCTGATTTGTGCAGCCTATCGCGCAAACGGCGCTTTCGCTTTGCCGACATCACGCTAAATGTGGTGCCCGGTGCCCCGTCGGGGCTGGATGGATCGGGCAGGGCCTTCTTCGCATGACATTGATGGGCGCGGCGGCACTGCTGATCCTGATCCTGACTTACGCCGGTGTCGCCATTGGCCGCATCCCCGGCCTGCGCCTCGACCGGGCAGGGATCGCGCTTCTCGGCGGGGCCGCGATGATCGCCATCGGCGCGCTCAGCATGGAGGATGCGTACCGGGCGATCAATTTCGACACCATCACGCTTCTGCTCGGCATGATGATCGTGGTGGCGCATCTAAAAGTGTCGGGCGCCTTTCGTGGCCTTGGCGCCGTCGCCATCGAGCACGCGCATGCGCCCTTCATGCTCTTGGTGATGGTGACGCTGCTGACCGGCGTGTTGTCCGCCTTCCTGGTCAACGACGCCATCTGCCTCGTCATGGCGCCGATCGTCGTCCACGTCACCCGCGTGATCAAGCGCAACCCGATCCCCTATCTGATCGCCACCGCCACCGCATCGAATTGCGGCAGCGTCGCAACCATCACCGGCAATCCGCAAAACATGGTCATCGGTGCACTGTCGGGCATTTCCTATCCGGCGTTTTCGGCAGCGCTGGCTCCGGTCGCCCTGTTCGGCCTCGTCGCGGTCGTTGTCATCATCCGCATTGTCTTCCGGGCCGAATTCGCCCGCACCGTCCAATTGACGCCCGAGGTCTCGCGGGGCCGCATGCACAAGGGGCAGGTGCTGAAGGCGGTGGTGGTCTGCATCGGACTGGCAATTGCCTTCTTCGCTGGCGTGCCTGTCGCCAAGGCCGCACTCATCGGCGGCGCCATCCTCTTGCTCACCCGGGCCATCAAGCCGGAGCGCATCTACCGCGAGATCGACGGTCCGCTGCTGTTCATGTTCGCCGGTCTGTTCGTGGTCGTCGCCGGCGCCGAAAAGACGCTTCTTTCGCCAGACATGATCGCTTCGGCCAGGAATCTCGGGCTGGACGACGTCTGGCGGCTGTCCGGCTTCACTGCGGTGCTTTCCAACATCATGAGCAATGTTCCGGCCGTGCTGGCGCTGCGGCCCTTCATACCCGGCCTCGAAAACCCCGAGCGCGCCTGGCTGGTCGTCGCCATGAGCTCGACGCTGGCCGGCAATTTCACGCTGCTGGGTTCGGTCGCCAACCTGATCGTCGCCGAACAGGCACGCGCCGCCGGCACGACGCTGTCGTTCGGCGCTTTTTTCAAGGTCGGCTTGCCTTTGACGCTGATAACGCTGGCCGCCGGCACCGCATGGCTGGCTTTCGGTTTCTAATGCATGTCGCCCAAAAGTGGCCCCGTTTTGGGGCAACGACATGCATAAAACCAAAGGCTTAAAGCGCGTCGCGCTTTAGACCTGACTGCCTGAAAGTCGCGCCCGCACCAGCGTCGCCGCGGCGCGTCCGGCCGCTTCGATGTAATCGGGGTTGCGGTGGATCAGCATGATCGAAAAGCAGCCGTCGATCAAAAGCACGATCTCGCGCCCCAGGGTTTGCGGCTCCGCGACGCCATGGTCCGACAGGGCGCCGGCCAGCCATGTTTCGAAATTCAGCTTGTGCCGCGCGCCCACCTTGACCGCCGGATGTCCGGGCATCGAGGCGAGTTCGGCGGCCGTGCGCAGGAAGCCGCATCCTTTCCATTTCGGGTGGCGAGCGGACCTCGCCAGATTGGTGAAGATCGCCTCGACCTTGCGATCCGCGCCGCCTTCGGCAGCCTCGAACCAGCCGGCCATCCGCTTCAGATTGGGTTGGTCGCGGCCGTCGAGATAGGCGGCGATCAGGTCGTCCTTGCTCTTGAAATGGTAGTAGAGCGTGCGCTTGGTGAGACCCGCTTCCTCGGCAACGGCATCGACGCTGACACGACCGATTCCTTCTGCATAGAAGAGCCTGGTCGCGGCATCGACAATGCGTTTGCGGGTAGGGCTCTGCGTGTCAGGCATGAGCCTACGTATACCGACTAGTGAATATACACAAGCGACAAAGGGCATAGTCTTCCAGCCATCAGCATGATGGAGAAGGAAGAGCCAAATGACAGATCTTGTCCTTAGCGAAACCCGGGATGGGATTGCCATCCTCACCCTCAACCGGCCGGAGAAACTCAACGCGCTGAACTATGCCCTGATCGATCGCCTGCTTGCGGTCCTTGACGACATGGAAGTCGATGACAGCGTCCGAGCGGTCATTCTGACCGGAGCGGGGGAGCGGGCGTTTTCGGCGGGCGGCGACATTCACGAGTTCTCGGCCAGCGTGGCGCTTGGCGTCGGTGTCGCGATGCGGGATTTCGTCATGCGCGGGCAGCGGCTGACGGCGAGGCTGGAAGCCTACCGCAAGCCCATCATCGCCGCCGTCAACGGCATTGCCTTTGGTGGCGGCTGCGAAATCACCGAGGCCGTACCGCTCGCTATCGCCAGTGACCGCGCTTTGTTCGCCAAGCCGGAAATCAACCTCGCAATGCCGCCGACCTTTGGTGGAACCCAGCGCTTGCCGAGGCTCGCGGGGCGCAAGCGGGCGCTCGAACTGCTGTTGACCGGCGACTGGTTTGCGCCGCCGCGGGCGCTTGAACTGGGTCTCGTCAACGAGGTTGTGCCGCATGCCGAGTTGATGCCGGCGGCATTTGATCTGGCCAGGCGTATCCTGCGGCACTCCGATCTGGCGATTGCCGGCATCCTCACGGCAGTGGCGCGCGGCCTCAACCAGAGCATCGCCGAAGGTTTGCTGGTCGAGGCCGAGCAGTTTGCCCGCATGGCCCCGACCGCTGATCTGCGCGAAGGGCTGAATGCCTGGATTGCACGTCGCGAGCCGGGCTATGACGGCTCGTGGACACATATCGCGCGTCCCGACGAGGCCAGGCGAGCCTGAAGCGGGTCGCTTGAATTCCTCAGGCGACCCGCTTCAGGTCTTTGTTTTCATGCGTGTCGTTCTCCCAAAACCGAGGTTACTTTTGGGCGACATGCACTCGTCGGAGCTGGATCAGGGCGCCACCACCAAACGGCCCTTCATGTTGGGGTGCAAGCGGCAGAAGTAGTCGACCGGTCCCGCCGTCTTCAAAGTCAGGCTTGCGGATTTCTTCGGCGGGATCATCACTTCCCAGCCGCCTTTCACGGTGGCCGTGTGGGCGAACACATCCTTGTTCACCCACTCGATCGTGTCGCCGACCTTTGCCTCGACGGTGGCCGGAGAGAACACCAGCCTGTCGATGGTGACCTGGATGGTTTCGGCTTGCGCCGGCACGATCCCGACGGCGAGCGTCAACGCAATCCACAGATGGCGGTTCTGCATGCTCCCGGTCCTTACTTGAGCATGCCGGCGACGTGTTCGGCGTGCTGCTCATGGCCCTGGAATATCTTCAGGCCGGTTTCCAGCAGGCTTTTCAGCTCGGCATTCTGCGCCGACGGGATCAAAAGGGTTTCGAGCGCGCCGTTGACCTGCTTGTGATAGGCGACCTCATTGTCGACATAGGCCTTGTCGAAGGCAGCGCCGTGGAGTTTGGCGAGCTTGGCCCGCTCCTCCGTCGCAGCTTTGGTCAGCGCCTTGCTGGTGGGGTTGTCTTCCGGGGTGACCTTGAGCTTCTTGACCAGGTCGAGCGCCTGAACATTTACAGCCTCGTGATCGCGGACCATATCCTTGGCGAAATCGACAACCTCCTTGTTCTTCGATTTGTCGATGGCCAGCTTGGCCGCTTCGACGTCGATGACCCCGGCCGTGTAGGCGATATGGGCGATCTGCGGATCGGTCGGCTTGTCGGCGGCTTGTGCGAACGGGGCGGTGCCGAGCAGCAGCAGGGCGGCAAGCGCAGCAGTGTGTCGGATAGACATGGCATCTCCTTCGCCGGGACGCTGAAATCGTCCCGGACAGCGTTTTTCGGTTGACGGTCATTGGATGCTGGTCAGCGGCAAACGTTCCCGCTGAAATGAACTGAAATCCGCTGAGGCTCAGCTTTCCAGCCCGAGCCGTCGCATCACGGCGCTGGTCAGTCGTTCGCAACGCCGGCCGGCGAAGGGGAAGGCGTCGAGCAGCACCGGCCCGATCTGGTCGTCCAGCGCCTTGCGGACAAGGGCGCGGGCGCGGTGCAGTCTTGTCTTGACGGTTTGCGGCCGCACGCCGAGGAGGTCGGCGGTCTCTTCGATGCTCAGCCCCTCGATCACCCGCGCCACGAACACCGTCCGGTAGACGTCGGGAAGGCTGTCGGTGGCCTGTTCGACCAGTTGGAGGATCTGCCGTTGCGCCATTGTCCGTTCCGGATCGTCGCTGGGATTGAGGGGAAACCGGATGATCTCGGCTTGCGGATTTTCCGGCAGCGCCACCGTTTTGCGCCTTTTGCGCAGCCGGCCGAGCGCCTCGTTGATGACGATGCGCGATAGCCATGTGGCGAGCGAGGAGTCGCCGCGAAACGCATCCAGATGGGCGAAAGCCTTGACGTAGGCCTCCTGCACGATGTCCTCGGCCTCGCTGTCATTGCGCACGACGCCGCGCGCGATCCGGTAAAGCCGCTGATTGTGTGTCTTGATGATGGTGCGGAAGGCGTCGCCGTCGCGCGCCAGCGCGCGGTGCACAAGCTGCATCTCGCCTGGCACAGCGGAAGGCACGGCCGTCACAGCAGGCATGGCAAGGTTCCTCAACCCAATCTCCGAACCAGGATCTCGATTGGGAGATTGGACGCTGTCGCCGGCAAAAGGTTCCCGAAGATTTTCTGCCGGGTCCGGCGGCCGCTACACTACAGTGTGAGTGAAGGCTTGTCAGGCAGCCTGCAGGCGCGCCGTGGCGGCCAACAGATCGGTCTGGGTGATCAGCCCGAGAATCCGCTTGTCGTCGTCGACGATGATGACCGCGTGGCTGCGGCCATCGGTGAGCACGGGCAGCAGCCCCATGGCGGCGACGCCGGCGGCGGCTGTTGCCGCGGGCGTTAAGACGGATCCAACCGTCCCCGAGTCCTGGGTGAGTTCGCGCAACCCCACCGTGCCTGCCAGCCTGGCTTCCGCATTGACGACCGGCAAGGTGCGGATGTTGTGGTCAAGCAGCAATTGGCGCGCCGCCTCGGTGGAGGTGTGAGCATCGACCGAGATCACATCGCGCGACATGATGTCCTCGCACAGAAGGGTCTTGTGCGCGCGCACCATCGCCTGCAATTCGACCTGCCGCAGCAGCCGGTCGAGATCGTTGCGATCGATATCGAACGTCTCGTCGAGTGCGCCAAGCGCGGCATCGATGTCTTCCGACCGAAAGCCCACGCGCAGCTGCGCCGGCAGATCGCCGGTGCCGTGGCTGTTTGCCGGCGCCGCAACCGGCACATGCGGATAATTGCGCCGGGCCAGCCTGTGGAAGCCGTAGCCGAGCGCCACCAGCAGGATCGAGTTCAGCGCCACCGGCACGAATGGAAACAGGAAGCCGGCGCTGATCACGGCAGGCCCTCCCAGCACCGCGGTCAGCGCGGCCGCTCCGCCCGGCGGATGCAGGCAGCGCGTGAACGACATGGCGGCGATGGCCAGTGCCACCGCGATGCCGCTGGCAAGGGCGGTTTCGTGGATGAAATGCGCCACGATCACGCCGACCAGTGCCGATATCGTGTTGCCGCCGATGATCGACCATGGCTGTGCCAGCGGACTGGCGGGCACGGCGAACAGCAGCACCGCCGACGCCCCCATCGGCGCCACCAGCAGCGGCACGTGCGGGCCGTTGCCGAGCACAAGGCTGGCGATCACACCGGTGAGTGCAATGCCGATCGTCGCGCCGATACAGGCGACGAGACGCTCGCGCAGCGTCGCGCCGGCAAGAATGGGAACAAAAAGGCGGAAAGCCATGAGGTCGAAAACTCTGCCGATATTCCAGGGGAAGTCGAAAATGTGCTGATCGCACCGCAATGACGCGGCATCGTTGAATTTGAAAGCCAAACTGATCCGGGAAACTGCAATTTGAGGGAATAGAATTCCGCTACGCAGCCGCCGCCGCGGCCAGACCGCGCGAAATGTCGGCCTTCAGGTCGTCGACGTCCTCGAGGCCGATCTGCAGGCGGATCAATGGACCCTCATAGGGGGCCTTCGCGACAACGCGGTCGCCGAGCCAGACCGGTACCGCAAGGCTCTCATAACCGCCCCAGGAATAGCCGAGGCCGAAGATTTGCAGCGCGTCGAGAAAGGCGTGCTGCTGCTTCTGGCCGCCACCGGCAAGCACGATGGAAAAGATGCCGCTGGAGCCGGAGAAATCCCGCTTCCATAGAGCGTGATCCGGATGGCTGGGCAGGGCCGGGTGGAGCACGCGCGCCACGCCCTTCTGGCCTTCGAGCCAGGAGGCGATGGCAAGCGTGCTGCGCTGATGGTGTTCGAGGCGCACGCCCATGCTGCGCAGGCCGCGCAGCACCTGGTAGACGTCGTCGGGCCCGGCGCAGCAGCCAAGCGTGCAGAAGCTTTCATAAAGATGCGTCCAGCAGCTCTCATTGGCCGACACCGTTCCAAGCAGCACGTCGGAATGGCCGGCCGGGTATTTGGTCGCCGCATGGATCGAGATGTCGACACCGTGGTCGAGGGGGCGGAAATACAGTGGCGTCGCCCAGGTATTGTCCATCATGACGATGGCGCCCACGGCGTGCGCCGCCTTGGCGATGGCCGGGATGTCCTGCACCTCGAAGGTGTTGGAGGCCGGTGATTCTGTGAACACCACCTTGGTGTTGGGCTTGATCAACGCCGCGATGCCGGCGCCGACATGGGGGGCGTAGTACTCGACCTCGACGCCCAGCCGCTTCAGCATCGTGTCGGCGAAGTTGCGGGTCGGATGATAGACGGTATCGACGATCAGCAGATGGTCGCCGGCCGACACGAAGGCGAGCAGCGGTACCGTCACCGCCGCAAGGCCCGACGGCACCAGGATCGTGCCTGCCGAACCTTCCAGCGCGTCTATGGCGTGGGCGAGCGCATCGGTCGTCGGCGTGCCGCGCGTGCCGTAAGTGTATTTCTGGGTGCGAGCCGCCATTGACGCCGCGTCGCGAAAAAGCACGGTCGAGGCATGCACCACCGGCGGATTGACGAAGCCGAAATAGTCGTGCGGATTGTTGCCCGAATGGGCAAGCCGCGTGTTGATGCCCATCCCGCCGCTAAAGTGCTCGCCGTCTTTCGCCATTCTGCGTCGCCTTGTTTGACAAGCCGCTAGCCATAGTGCGGCGGCATGGACCGTGCAACAGCCACCGTCCGCCAGGAGATGGACTTCGAATATGCCAATTCGTCGCGGCAAAAACAGCGATGCGGGGACAGGATATCAAACGAAAAACCCGCCTGTGCGGCGGGTCATCGGCGCAAATCAGCACCATGGACAAAAATGTATCATAGCTGAGGGCAGGGTGTCAAGAAAAAATTCCTATCGCGAAAAGGCGGTCTTTGATTGACCTGCGTTCGGAGCCATCATCTCCGCCGATCGGCTATTGTGGGCGGCTGCGGAAAGTATATGATTGTCGGCTAATATTAATCGCCGGATTGCTTCGATCAGATGCTGCCGGATGGTTGCTGCCGGTTGACCTCTGGTCCTCCACGATCCGGATCGCGCTCACCAAGCGTGAGCGCGGCAAGGGAGGAATGCCATGCCGGACGTCAAATGGGCCATGAAGGCGCGCGAATTCATCAACTGCAACTGCGCCTATGGCTGCCCGTGCCAGTTCAACGCCATGCCGACATACGGGTTCTGCCAGGCGGTCGCCGGCATGGAAATCGAAAGCGGCCATCACGGCGACACCAAGCTCGACGGATTGCGGTTCGTCGGGATTTTCAGCTGGCCCGGCGCCATACACCAGGGCGGGGGCGAAGCCGCGGTGATCATCGACGAGAGGGCGACGGAAGCCCAACGTGGCGCGCTGCTTCGCATATTGGGCGGTCTGGACACCGAACCGGGTGCAACGATATTCCAGGTCTTTTCGACCACGCTGGAGAAGTTCCACGACCCGATCTTTGCGCCGATCGAATTCAACATCGACGTCGACGCGCGAACCAGTCAGCTGCATGTCGAGGGTATAACCGACGGTCGTGGCGAGCCGATCCGGAATCCGGTCACCGGCGCTGCCCACCAGGCGCGCATCGACCTGCCGCACGGCTTCGAATACGCGATCGCCGAGGTCGGGCGCGGCTGGACAAAGGCGACGGGCCCGATCAAGTTCGAGCTGGCCGATACGCACAGCCATTTCGCCAATCTGCATCTCACGCAGAGCGGCATCGTGCATTGACCTGATCCAATGGGCGACACGGCCCTCGAGGCGGTGCTGCGGCGCGATCGCGCGGTCGTGATGGCCGCGCTCGTGGTGATTGCCGTGCTCGCCTGGGCCTATGTGCTGTGGCTCGCCACCGACATGGTCATGCCCGGCTCCGCCTTGCCGGACAGCGGAGGCGGTGACATGGCCGGAATGGACATGTCGAATATGGACGGGTCGAACATGGGTATGGGCGGCATGGATATGGGCGCCGCCGTGGCGCCAGGCATCCGGGCCTGGGCATTGGCCGATTTCGCTTTCACCTTCACGATGTGGGCGGTGATGATGGTCGGCATGATGACGCCTTCGGTCGCACCGATGTTGCTGCTCTATGCCGGTGTCGGCCGCAAGGCGCGGGCGGATGGCAGGCCCATCGCTTCGACGGGATGGTTTTTTGCCGGCTACCTCGCCGTCTGGGCCGTCTTCAGCCTCGTGGCGACCGGTGCGCAATGGCTGCTCACCCGTCTTGCCTTGCTCGACCCCTCGATGGCGACCGGCAGCGCGGTCCTCGGCGGCCTCGTCCTGATCGCCGCCGGTCTCTATCAATGGACGCCGATGAAGGGCGTCTGCCTGCGCCAATGTCAGGCCCCGATCGCGTTCCTGGCCGGCCATGGCGGATTCCGCTCCGCTCCGCTCGGCGCGCTTCGGCTGGGCATCGATCACGGCGCCTACTGTCTGGGGTGCTGCTGGGCGCTGATGGCCCTGCTGTTCGTCGGTGGCGTCATGAACGTGCTGTGGATCGCCGGCATCGCCATCCTGGTCCTGCTGGAGAAGACGGTGCCGACCGGGCAGCTGATTCCGCGCGTTTCAGGCGCGTTGATGGCTGGCATCGGGACCTGGATCGTCTTTCAAGCCTTTTGAGAACAGTCTTCGTCTGCGACCTGTATTGGACTCCAGCCGCCAGTAAATCGTCAGAAGACAATCTTGGGACATGGTAGTTCGCCCCACGCGGAGGTCAACAACCACGAGGTATTTGCCCTGGATGGATTTCGCTGCCGCGGCCGGTATCGGCCCCGCGTTGGCGTTGCATCAGCTTTGCCGCCTTTATTGGCCCCTGCTGACTAATTCGCGGGCGTGTTTGTCTGTAAATCAGGCATTTACGGCAATCGGTTTTCAAACTCTTCGGGTTTGGGTCATTTCCCTTGACCTCACAGGAATTATCGCCTTCGATGACATTTGTGAATGGGAGGCGGCGCGTCGGTTACGATGCGGGGTTTCGGGATGGGCCGGGATGAAGCCGCGTTCACACGGGAGAAAAAAATCAGGATTTACTCCTGAAAAACAGAGAAAAGGGTCTGTGGGTCATGAAACACATTGCTATCGGCATTCTAGGCGCCGCCACGCTTGGATTGATGGCGTCCGCCGCGTCGGCGGCCACGCTCGACACCGTCAAGGCGAAGGGCTTCATCCAGTGCGGCGTCTCCACCGGCCTGGCCGGCTTTTCGGCGCCGGACGACAAGGGTGACTGGCAAGGCATCGATGCGGATTTCTGCCGCGCTGTCGCGGCCGCCGTCTTCGGTGACGGCTCCAAGGTCAAGTTCACGCCGCTCAGCGCCAAGGAGCGGTTTACCGCGCTGCAGTCGGGCGAGATCGACATCCTGTCGCGCAACACCACCTGGACCATCAACCGCGATACGGCACTCGGCCTGAATTTCATCGGCGTCACCTATTATGACGGCCAGGGTTTCATGATCAACGCCAAGAAGCTGCCGGGCGTCAATTCGGCATTGCAGCTCTCGGGCGCAGCCGTCTGCGTGCAGAGCGGCACCACCACCGAGCTGAACCTCGCCGACTACTTCAAGGCCAACAAGATGGAGTACAATCCCGTCGTCTTCGAAAAGCTGGAAGAGGTCAACGCCGCCTATGATGCCGGCCGCTGCGACGTCTACACCACCGATCAGTCGGGCCTCTATGGCATCCGCCTGACGCTGGGATCGCCGGCCGACCATGTCGTGCTGCCCGAGATCATCTCCAAGGAGCCGCTCGGACCGGCCGTTCGCCAGGGCGACGACCAGTGGTACCACATCGTCAAATGGACCTATTTCGCGCTGTTGCAGGCTGAAGAGCTCGGCATCACCAAGGCCAATGTCGATGAGATGAAGAACTCGGCCAGCCCCGAGATCAAGCGCGTTCTCGGCCAGGAAGCCGACACCAAGATCGGTACCGATCTCGGCGTCTCCAATGACTGGGTGGTCAACATCGTCAAGGCCGTCGGCAATTATGGCGAAATGTTCGAGCGCAATGTCGGCTCGGGCAGCCCGCTGAAGATCGCGCGCGGCATCAACGCGCTGTGGACCAAGGGCGGCCTGCAATACGCGCCGCCGATCCGCTGATCGAAATGTGATCCGGGAGGCAGATCATCTGCCTCCCGGTTTCTCTTTCCAGGGGACGGTCGAATGGCATCGCAGGACGTACTTCGCGAGGAGCCCAGCCGCGGCTCCTTCATCAACGATCCGAAAATCCGGGGCATATTCTTCCAGGTGCTGGTCGTCGTGCTGCTGGTGGCGGGCGTCTGGTGGATTGCCCACAACGTCATCGACAACCTGACGCGGTTGCGCATCGCTTCAGGCTTCGGCTTCCTCAAGGGCCGCGCCGGCTTCGATATCAGCGAGAGCGCGATCGCCTATTCGTCGGATTCGACCTATGGCCGCGCCATTCTGGTTGGCCTCCTCAACACGGTCATCGTCGCTATCGTCGGCATCATCACCGCGACAATCATCGGCTTCGTCATCGGCATCGGCCGGCTCTCGAAGAACTGGCTGATCAGGAAGATCTGCACTGTCTATGTCGAGGTCTTCCGCAACATCCCGCCGCTGCTGGTCATCTTCTTCTGGTATTCCGGCGTGCTGGCCGTGCTGCCGGCGCCACGCGACAGCATCAATTTGCCGTTCGGCTCCTTTCTCAACCAGCGCGGTTTCTATTTTCCACGCGCCGTATGGGGCGACGGTTCATGGCTGATCTTCGTCGCCCTGCTCGTCGGCATCGCCATGGCGTGGTTCGTCGCGCGCAAGGCGCGGCAACGGCAGATGGCGACCGGCCAGCAATTTCCGGTGTTTTGGACATCCGCGGCGCTGATCGTCGGGCTGCCGCTGCTCGCCTATGCGCTGAGCGGCTTTCCCCTGAGCTTCGACTACCCCAAACAGTCGACTTTCAACCTGACCGGCGGCTTTCAGGTCCGGCCGGAGTTTCTGTCGCTTTATCTGGCGCTGTCCTGCTATACCGCCGCCTTCATCGCCGAGATCGTGCGTGCCGGCATCAGGGGTGTCAGCGCGGGCCAGACGGAAGCCGCCGGTGCGTTGGGATTGCGGTCCGGATCGATCCTGCGGCTGGTCGTCGTGCCGCAGGCCATGCGCATCGTCATTCCGCCGCTGACCAGCCAGTATCTCAACCTGACCAAGAACTCGTCGCTGGCCATCGCCATCGGCTATCCGGACCTGACGGCGACCGCCGGGACAGTGCTGAACCAGACCGGCCAGGCCGTCGAGGGCGTGGTGATCATGATGGTGATCTATCTCGCCATCAGCCTTCTGACCTCGCTTGTGATGAACTGGTTCAACGCCAAGATGGCGCTGGTGGAGAGGTGAGGTAAGGACATGCAAGAACATGATATGTCCTGGGTGCGCACCGAAATGGTGCTGGCGCAGCCGGCGCCCGCCAGCGTCACCGGCCTCGGCGCATGGGTGCGCAAGAACCTGATCGCGTCTACCGGCGACACCATTTTGACAATCGTCGGCATCGCCCTGGTGGCGATGATCCTGCCGCAAATCATCAATTGGGCGTTCATCAACGCCGTGTGGACGGGGCCGGACCGGACCGTATGCGCCACGGTGGCGCAAGGCGGCATCCAGCCGGATGGCTGGACCGGCGCCTGCTGGGCTTTCGTCAATGCCAAGTTCGGCCAGTTCATGCTCGGCCGCTATCCCATCGAGGAGCGCTGGCGGCCGATCCTGGTCGCCATCCTGTTCGTGGCGCTGCTGGTGCCGATGCTGATGCCGAAGGTGCCACGCAAAGGGCTGAATGCGGTTCTGCTGTTCTTCGTGCTGCCGATCGTCGCCTTCGTCCTGCTGGTCGGCGGCATGTTCGGCCTGCCGCATGTCGAGACCTCGCTTTGGGGCGGGCTCTTGGTAACGCTCAGCCTGTCCTTCGTCGGCATTGCCGTGTCGCTGCCGCTCGGCATCGTGCTGGCGCTCGGCCGCCGTTCCAAGATGCCGATCATCAAGACGCTGTGCGTCGTCTTCATCGAGACGGTGCGCGGCATCCCGCTGATCACCGTGCTGTTCTTCGCCAGCGTCATGCTGCCGCTGTTCCTGCCGGAGGGCGTTTCGTTCGACAAGTTCCTGCGCGCTTTGATCGGCGTGTCGCTGTTTGCCGCCGCCTATATGGCCGAAGTGGTGCGCGGCGGCCTGCAGGCGATCCCCAAGGGCCAGTATGAAGGTGCCGATTCGCTCGGCCTCGGCTATTGGCAGAAGATGTATTTCATCGTCATGCCGCAGGCGCTCAAATTGGTCATCCCTGGCATCGTCAACACCTTCATCGGCATGTTCAAGGACACCAGCCTGGTCATCATCATTTCGATGTTCGACCTGCTCGGCATCGTCAAACAGAATTTTTCCGATGCAAACTGGGCAACCGCGCAGACGGCGAGGTCTGGCCTGATCTTCGCGGCCTTCGTCTTCTGGCTGTTCTGCTTCGGCATGTCGCGCTATTCAATGTACACCGAACGCCGGCTCGACACCGGCCACAAACGCTGAATGCATGTCGCCCAAAAGTGTATAGCGGTTTTGGGGTAACGACAGGCATCATTACCAACAACAAAAGAACAAGGGGATCCCTCTCATGGCCACCGAAAATGCCGTCAGCGCAGAAGAGATCAAGGTCAACGCCGCCAAGATGCAGATTTCGACGACCGATGTCGCCATCGACATCATCGCCATGCACAAATGGTATGGCGAGTTCCATGTGCTGAAGGACATCAACCTGAAAGTGATGCGCGGCGAGCGCATCGTCATCTGCGGCCCCTCCGGCTCCGGCAAATCGACCATGATCCGCTGCATCAACCGCCTGGAGGAGCACCAGAAGGGCAAGATCATCGTCGACGGCAAGGAATTGACCAACGATCTCAAGAAGATCGACGAGGTGCGCCGCGAGGTCGGCATGGTGTTCCAGCACTTCAACCTGTTCCCGCATCTGACCATCCTGGAGAACTGCACGCTGGCGCCGATCTGGGTGCGCAAGACGCCGAAGAAGCAGGCCGAGGAAATCGCCATGCATTTCCTCAAGCGCGTCAAGATCCCGGAACAGGCCAACAAATATCCCGGCCAGCTTTCCGGCGGCCAGCAACAGCGTGTGGCGATTGCCCGCTCGCTGTGCATGAACCCGCGCATCATGCTGTTCGATGAGCCGACCTCGGCGCTCGATCCGGAGATGATCAAGGAAGTGCTGGAGACCATGGTTGGCCTTGCCGAAGAAGGCATGACCATGCTGTGCGTCACCCACGAGATGGGTTTTGCCCGCAAGGTCGCCAACCGGGTGATCTTCATGGACCAGGGCCAGATCGTCGAGCAGAACACGCCGGCCGAGTTCTTCGACCACCCGCGCCATGAGCGCACGAAGCTGTTCCTGTCGCAGATCCTGCACTAGGCTTTCGATGTTTGCGAGGAGCCCGGCTGAAACACTGCCGGGCTCTTTTGCGTATGGGATAACAGGCGACCGTTCCTGTCGCGCTGGAGCGCTTTTGCAGAGCCGCCTTTCATGAAGAGACTGGGACGTTTTCTAGGCCTTCTGTTGATTGTCGTCGCTCTCGCCGTGACGACGGGCACCCTCGTGCCGCGGCCGCTGTGGCCGGCGGCCGCCGCCATGCCCGCCGCGACGCGCCACATCCTGGTGCTGAACAATCCGATCCACACCGATATCGCCATCCCGTTCGACGATGCCGTGCGCCGGCGTTTCCACTTCCTGGTCGACGCCGGCATACCGGCCGACAGGCCGGAGGTCCGCTACATCGTCTTCGGCTGGGGCGGTCGCGCCTTCTACCTGGAGACGCCGACATGGTCCGAGCTGAAGGCGGTACCGGTGATGAAGGCACTGACCCTCGACGCGTCGGTCATGCATGTCGATGTCGCCGGTGACATCCTCGAACCGCGTCCTGACATCGCGGGGTTCGACATCACAGAGGACCGGTTCGCGGCGTTGCTCGATTTCATCGATGCGAGTTTCCAGCGCGGACCGGAAGGCCCGATCCTCGTTCCGGACGCGGCCTATTCCAGGTTCGACGGCTTCTACGAAGCCAACGGCCATTTCAACGCACTGATCGGCTGCAACACCTGGACGGCGACCGCCTTGCGCACCGCAGGCCTGCGCACCGGCTGGTGGAACCCGCTGCCTGTATCGCTCGGGCTATCGATGCGGCTGTATAATTAGCGTGGGCATTCCGCGAATTGGCGAGTGTCGCGTTCCTTCACACCCCCTCTGTCCCGCCAACCTTTCGCAGGTTTCAGCTTTCGTCAGCCTCCGGTGCCCGCCAGCCATAGAGCCAGTCCAAATCCGCCGCGAGTTTTTCCGACGAGCGCATTTTCAGGAACACGTTGCGCGCAATCGCCACCGGCCCTGCGGCATGCCAGGCCAGCCGGTTGACAGCGCCGCGTCGGGCGACCTGCGCGACACGCGGCCGCCGCGACTGTTCCCAAACCGCAAGCGCGGCCAGCGGGTTCGTAGGGGAGGCGTAGACGGCGTCGGCAAGCGTCGCCGCATCCTCGATCGCCATGGCCGCACCTTGCGCCGCGAATGGGGTCATCGCATGCGCGGCGTCGCCGATCAGCGCCATGCCGTTCGGTGTTGTCCAGGGCTGTTGCGGGTCGACAGTGTGGATCGGCCACGCGGTCCACGGGCCGGCCTGCTCGACCAGACGGGCAAGTTCTGCCGCAGTGCCGGCAAGAGCTCGGGTCAGGATCCCGGCGTCGGCGTTGCCGGACCAGCCCTCGGCAATGCGGTCGCCCCTGGTGAAGGCCGCGAGATTGAAGGCCGCACCCTTGCTGACGGGATAGGCCACCATATGGAAGCCGGGATGCAGGAAGGTGGTGACGCAGTCCCTGGCGCCAATGGCGGCAAAGCTCTGCCCCGCGGCGCTATCGGCTGCGATGGTCGCGCGCCAGGCCAGTTCGCCGGAGAAATGGTTTCTTGGCGAAGCCGACCCCTTGGCCGAGTCGACAAGTGCGCGCACCGACGACCAGACGCCATCGGCCCCGACCAGCAGGAAGCCCTCCGCCGCGATGGTCTTGCCGTCGATCTCGGCCGTCGCCGTGATGCCATGCGGGCCGGAGGCAACGTCGCCGATGCGGGCGCCGGTGGTGAGATGGATATCCGGCACCTCGGCAAGGCGCGCGGTCAATGCGCTCTGCAGATCGGCCCTGTGCGCGACGAGATAGGGTGCTTGCCAGCGGGTTTCGGCGGCTTGCCCCAGCGGCACGCGCGCCAGTTCGCGCAAGGTCGCGGCCTTCTTCAACACCACGGCTTGCGGCCGCACCGCTGCCGGCAGCAGCCGGTCGAGCACGCCGAGCTGGCGAAGGATGCGCGTCGCGTTTGGAGAGAGCTGGATGCCGGCGCCGGCAGCTTCCAGGCGCTGCGCCTGTTCGAACACCCGAACCGCGTAGCCGCGCGAGGCGAATGCAAGGGCTGCGGTCAATCCGGCGACACCGGCCCCGGCGACGACAATTTGCCGGGAACGCGTGTCGTTCATCGGGCTGGTCGCGAAAGTCTCAGGCGGCCTGTTCGATGTAGATGCATCCGGCCGGCAGCGTTTCCGTCGCCTTCAGCTTCGGCGAATAGCGGTAGAGCGTCGAGCAATAGGGACAGACTTTTTCATTGTCGTCGCCCATGTCCAGAAACACATGCGGGTGGTCGAAAGGCGGATTGGCGCCCGTGCACATGAATTCCTTCACGCCGATGTCGATTGCCGGATAGCCCGCATCGTTCTGAAAATGGGGAATGGAACCGCCTGCCATCGTCGTCTCCTTAACGCAGTCTCGTCTGCATCTGGATCATATCAGGCCTCTTTGCAAGTTCGATGAAATCAAACTGTCGCAAAAGCCTGTCAGAGGATAAGTTAAGCCGGTTAACCCATGGCCCGAAAACCGATTTCGGTTTTCGGGAGGGACCATGGGTCGCTAGAGTGACTGGCTAGCCGGCTTGAGCGGGTATGGAAGAGCGGGAATCATGAACGAACTGAAGCCGGTGCAGAACGAATTCGTGGATGTCGAGGTGGCTCGCCCGGAAGGCGGCAACCCGGACCGGTTTGTCAACCGCGAGTTTTCCTGGCTGCAGTTCAACCGGCGCGTTCTCGAGGAGTCGCTGAACCTCAATCATCCGCTGCTGGAGCGCGTCCGCTTCCTGTCGATCTCGGCCGCCAATCTCGACGAGTTCTTCATGGTCCGAGTCGCCGGTCTTGCCGGCCAGGTGCGCGAGGGCATCACGCTGAAGAGCCCCGACGGCCGCACCCCCGAACAGCAGCTCGAACAGCTGCTGCGTGAGGTCGAGCGGCTGCAGGAAGACCAGCAGAAGAGCCTTTCGGCGCTCACCGTGCTGCTCAACAAGGAAGGCATCGAGAGCATCACCCGCGATGCGCTGACCAAGGACGAGAAAATCTGGCTGGAAGACCATTTCCAGGAACAGGTTTTCCCGGTGCTGACCCCGCTGTCGATCGACCCGGCGCATCCGTTCCCGTTCATCCCCAATCTCGGCTTCTCGATGGCGCTGCAATTGCGCCATCGCAAGAACGGCGAGGAGATGAGCGCGCTGCTGCGCCTGCCGGTGGCGCTGAAGCGCTTCATCCGTCTGCCGGACCGCAAGCATCATGTCCGCTTCATCCCGCTGGAAGAGGCTGTCGGCCTCTATATCGGCAAGCTCTTCCCCGGCTACGAGGTCAAGGGCTCCGGCACGTTCCGCAT
>NZ_RZQT01000066.1:0-35874 GCF_003998485.1 Mesorhizobium sp. M7A.F.Ca.CA.001.04.2.1 | reverse complement strand
GGTGGAAGAAAGCCCGCTGCGGCGGCACCTGTATGGTGTCGCTGCCGGGCATGTAGAAGGCGCGCTCGCCGCCGATGCGAAAATCAGCGCCGGTTGCATGAATGAGCGCCTCGGCGTGCGGGACCATCTCGCGCTCAGGCAGAGGCTCGCCGGCGTCGTAAAGATGTTCGGGCAGATTATCGCACTGCGCGACATTGAAGACGGTGAAGCGCTTCAGGAAGGGCACCGCCTGCGGTTCGTCGCCATCGGTGTCGGCGCGTTGCTTTTCGTTCTTGGGAACAAAGCGGTCAGCGTGAACGATGGTGGTGCCGTGCTCGCCCTTTCTGACATTGCCGCCAAGCGAAAGCGCCTGCCGGAAGGTGAGCCAGTTCTGGCTGGGGAAACCGCGCTCGATGACCGCGCCCCACAGGATCAGGATATTGATGCCGGAATATCGGCGCTGGGTGGCCGCATTCCGCGGCAGGCCGAGGCCTGTCCTTGCCCTGCCCCACGGCTTGACCCATGGCACGGTGCCGCGCTCCAGTTCGGCAATGATGCGGTCGGTGATTTCCTGATAAAGGCTGGCGCCGGTGCGCCCGCCACTGTCTGCGCCAGCCTGTCGGCTGCCGCAACGTTTGTTGTTTGCACGCATCGTGATGTCCTCCGCTCTACAATCGCGCGCCCTCCCCGGAAGCGGGGTGGGCGGCAAAAGCGACCGGAAAGGCCCGCCGTCGGAGGCGGACTGCATCAGCAGGACCGGAACGGAGTGGAGGACCCGAAAGCGACAAGCGAAGGGTTGCGGGACGCCGCGGCGGGCCTAGAAGGGAGTGCTGCCCACCCTGCGCCAGGGGGAAGGCCACAATAGAAAGACGCCGGCCGACAGGCCGGCGACCGTCAGCAGCCGAAGGCTGCCCCGCGCCAGGGGGCGATGCCGCAGGGCCAAGACCGCCTGAGCTTGCCGAAGAAAAGCGGGCTCGGTTCACGAGCACCCGGCCAGCGACTTCAGGCGCGGGCGCTCAGGATTGTTGTTGGCGCCCACGGCAGCTGGATGACCGCAACAAGATTACGAGGAGCGACAGCAAAGCCAGCTGCCACAAACGGCACGCTCCGGCAACAACAGCGTGGCCGGTCTACAGATGCTGCCCCGCACGAGAGCCAGCACGCTTTGAGCGCGCATCGGCGATGCAAGCGTTGCAAGCTGGCCATGTCCACAAGGTCGGCGACCACTATATCGCCGACCACCAACGCGGGCGTACCGTCTAAGTGCAGACCTTTCGCGAGTGCGCGGACGCGCGCATTTCATCTGCGATGGCCGGATCTTGCATTCCCGCTTGAGCTGCTCAACGTCAAGGCCTACACGCGCTGCGATCTTGAGAGTGACCCTTCAACTGGGGGAAATCATAAGGGCGCGGTGGAATTCGTCGAACTTTCCCTGTTTTCTCGAGGCGAGTGCGGCAAAGGCTGGGAATTGGGAATCCGGTCCCAGGACCGGGAACTGTTTGATCACAAGCTTCAGATTGGGTTCATGCTTGAGGCTTTTTGGTAGTTGATATCAGCCAGTCTGCAATGCGGACAGTTGTGGTAGTCATTGAATATGACCAGAACGGCATCGCCTTGCGGGTTGCCGGCGATTGGCGAAGAAGATCGTTGTCGAATGCGCCGCTCCACTTTTGCCTGCGGTCGACCACGCCTGCCGGTGCAGGTTCGCGCTATATTGGCTCGCCAGCAAGGCGAGGAGTAAAAGAAGAGCTGCGACAGTGATGGCAGTCGGCTTAGACATGAGTCTCCAATCCATGGACGGCGTGGCAGCAACGGCCCGCCTTTTTGGTGTAAAATGGGTCGGTTTTGATCGTGCCCCGCAGTTGCTACAGGCGCACAGGTGCCGGTGCGATCTGGCGGTTTCTCAAATACGGCTTTGCGCCATCGGGTCCACCCCAATAGTTGAGCGTCGTTCGCACGGGGAATTGTGTTCACCACGCCGGGCGACTTGACCGTCCACCGCCAGAGCGCTGAACGGTCCGCTAGTGAGGCGCTCCCCGAATCGTCGTTTATCCCGCTCGCCCCGGACCGGGTGACAGCCAGCGTTGCCGCTACGCTGCGGAGAAAAACCGTCAGCGCGTGGCATTCGGACATAAGCTGATCAACGCCAAGAATAAGCCCCACGGAGGTGACCGGTGCGGCCGGAACAAGAAAGAGCGTTGCAGCCATTGTGACGAGGCCTGCACCGGTAATGCGGGTTGTTCCGTTCGAAGGGAACAATGCGACAAACAGCATGAGGATCCGGCAGCCGATCGGGAGATCAGTTTTCGTCGCTTGGGCGATGAAAAGGGCGGCGAGCATCATATTCGTGCCGTCCAGATTGAATGGAATGAGACCCACGACCGAATGCGTGGCGCCGGCCTTTTCCATCTTCTCCATGAGCGAGGCCAGCGCGGCCTCTGAGGAGGACATTGCGAGCAGCAGCTCGTCCTTGATGTATCGGACGAGAGAGAAGAGCGAGCGGCCGTTGTAGCGGCAGACCGCGCCGAACAGGACCGAGAGGAACAGGACCGAGAGGAACAAGACTTGCAGGATGTCGCCTTCCGCGAAGGCACTGGCAATCGTTGACGGGATGATGTTCATCAGGAAGCTGGTCACGGACTGCTCGTGAGCCGTGGCCACATAGCCCTTAACGGCTTCGACATCGAGCGAGGCCGGATCGATGTTGAGGCCGGCGCCAGGCTGAACGATATTCGTGACAATCAGCCCGACAACAAAAGCGAGCGTCGAGAAGGTGAGAAAATAGACCATCGCCTTGGCGGCAACTCGGCCGACCTTCTGCAGATCGCTCATGCCGGCAATGCCGGTCGCTATTGTCAGGAAGATGACAGGTACGGTGATTATCTTGACGACCTCGACGAAGGCATCGCCGAGCGGCTTCAGGCTGTGGCCGGTCTCCAAATGGAAATAGCCGATTGCGGCACCCAGGATTATGGCGGCAAGTACCTGCACGTAGGTCCGGGCAAAATGGCGCTTGCGGGGCGCTGCGATCGCGCGGGGAACTCTTGGAACCAACACCGTCTCTCTCCTTGACCGGATCGGGGTGGGGCTCCTCCCTCTCCCATGCAGTGCTCCGGTCGAACGCTGCGC
The DNA here is from genome assembly GCF_003998485.1 of Mesorhizobium sp. M7A.F.Ca.CA.001.04.2.1. Taxonomy (NCBI): domain Bacteria; kingdom Pseudomonadati; phylum Pseudomonadota; class Alphaproteobacteria; order Hyphomicrobiales; family Phyllobacteriaceae; genus Mesorhizobium; species Mesorhizobium sp. M7A.F.Ca.CA.001.04.2.1. Next base: position 32,766 of record NZ_RZQT01000066.1, on the reverse strand, counting down.
CCACTTCGGCGCAAACGATGTGCCAAATAGCAAAGAGGGGAAAACGCGCAGGACCTCACGCAATGCTTGCGATTCGCTCTCCCACACTCGTGCAGTGGTTGCCTGTCGCAACTATGGAAGGCTAAATTCTTGGGAATTCCAAAGGTCGCTCTTTGCGTCGGCGCAGCTTGGCTGCCTGGAAGGTTCCCTCTTTGCCTTGCGGTCTGCGAGCAGGGTCCAGATGGTCATCATTTGGCTGCGCGCCGCACGGGGCTCGAAAGATTCAATCGAGGACGGGTCCTCTTGGAAAACGGGGGCGGCGTTGGTCAAGCCCTTCCACCCTGCTGTCCCAATGGTGTTCAGAAGCTCAGTTCACGATCAAGCGATGGATCAGCGTCATCTGGCGTTTGCGCCATCGCGCGGCGTTGCAGCGGGTCTGCCAAAGATGAGCAAGCCGCGAGGCAAGGTCCGAGACCTAGACTCCAACCTCATAGCGCGCTCGGCTCGCCTTAGGAAGGTTCGAACCGCAGCACGATCAGGTGGCGACACCGTTGGTCGGAACCGGAACCCGACGAATGATCGTTCGTGACCGACATCTGTGAACAAGCAGTATGTGTCATTGCAATCACCACCCATTGCGCGGAAATGCCCATATGGCCGTGAATGAACTGGATTTGGTGATTTTCCAGATGGCGGTGGAAAGCGTCCGCTTGCTCTCTTCAAGCTTTGATGAGAAGGCGGCTGAGATAGCCACGAGGAGCCGTGGTAGCCTTCTTTTTGACGTGCGGGTGGACGGTGACCTGGAGGTCCAGCGAGTCGCAGCCATTGGATATCCAGGCGACAAGATCGGTGTGGTGGCATTGGACCGAGAGGGCCTTGTTAGCTGTTGTTGCCTTGTCAATGGCACCTTCTCACCTTTCATTGCACCGTTGGAGAACTGGACCAGCATGCCCCTTTCGATGCAGGCCCAGATCGATGTCACAGGCTATGCGAGGCTCCTTCTGGCCGCCTTGCGAAATGCTGGACATATGCTGGACAGGTAGCATCGCCGATGATGTCTGTGATGAGATGGTGCAAACGGATGGACGAGGCGATCGCTTGCTGGCAGCTTTGGCAACAAAGCGATCGGTGAGTTCGCAATGCTGGAACACGTCCTTTAGACTCTGCAGTTAAGTTAGCGGACTACCATCTGACGAATGCCCTCTGACAGTCTGCATGGCGCGGCATGCCCTCTTAGGAATGCAGCCGTGGTTCTACACCATCGGCTGTTTTTGTGTCGAAGGGGCACGCATGAACGAAGGAAGCGGCCGCCAACAGTTCCTCCAACTCGCGTTCGGTGGCCTTGCATGCCGACATTAGTGTTCGGATGGTGCGGATCGCCTGCGCCATGGAGAGAAAGCGGACCCTTCCCCTGGAAAGGACATAGGCTTCGGCGGCTTTTTCGACGGTGACGGTGTGAAACGAATTGGTCATGACGAATTCCTCCCTGAACCCTGACCAACCCGACTTATGGCACGAATTCGACCGCCTTCAAGCCTATGTCCGATTGCGGACAATCGCTGCGATTCGTTCAAAACCGCTGATGCTTTTGGGCGACCTGGTGAAGGGCAAGGAGACGTCGGCTGAACCCGTTTCAACCCGACATGCTTCAGGCAGCGGCCAGGCCGAAATAACGCTGCTCCTCCTTGTCATAAGCGCCATGTGTGAGCTTTATCAATCCGGCACGATCGTGATCTCGCCGCGCTTGGCGTGCACCAGTCCTCGATACTCAAGCATTTGCAGGGCCGTGGTGACCCCGGGCGGTGGGCGCGAGCATGGTCGCCAGAAATTCATGCGTCGGGAGGATCTTATCTCCTTCCGCACGGTCGTGGACCATCAGCTGCCAGCGGGCCAGCCGTTCTTCGATCTTGGAGTGGCCATTGACCAGTGCCGTCCGGCATGATTGGATGAGGAACGCGTGGGCATAGTCCAGCACTGAGGTGCGAAGCGACGGGCTAATCGCAGGGCGAAGGTTTTCAACCGGCAGGCGCCAGGTATTGCTTTCCTTTCCGAGAATGACGGCAATTCCTTTCATCCCGTCATCGCCGACAATGCCGACTTCACCTTGCCGCCCGCCGGTCATGGTGGCGACCACCGACGCGATGCCCCTCTCGGGAAAATATACGTTCTTGATCGGCTGATGCGCGACCTCCAACTTGTCCTTGATGCCCGGTTCGACGTGATGCAGCGATGGTCGCAAAAGCGCGAAGTCCTGCGGGGTGAGGGCTTCAGCACCTGGTCGCGAAAGAGGGATCGGGCAAGGCTCTCTTCCAACGGGGCAAGAGCGCGTACGTCTTACTGTCGGCTGCACCGAAGTAAATGCCGGCCGATGCCAAAGCATAGGCTTCGAAACGCGCGATTGCAAAGCCCTGTCGGGGCAGTGCAGTCATGCTAGAAGTCGCGCCGCCTACGATAGGCAGCGGATGACATGATTCCCTTCTTCGGCGGCCACCAAGAACGGCTCGGGCACGCTTTAATCGTTCATACACAAGCTCGCAGGAATGTAAGCAGCGGAACAATCGGGTGATTCGTACCGCCCTGCCCTTTCAGAGATCAAGTCATTGGACGTCAATTCGGCTGGAACGCCTCGTCGAACGGCCCAGGAAAATGCAGCCGGATGAGCAATGGTGGTTCACCTTATGTGCGGTCCCGGATATGCGGTCCGGCGGCTCATCTCCCAATGGCTTGTCGATGGGGAAGTGGAACTCGTCATGTCGCCGCGAACCGTCACCGCGCTAGCGGGGCTCTTTTGAAGACGCCGGTGTTTTTCTTTGTGGAACTGAATCTGTGAGGTGATTGATGCATGAATCAAACATTTGCGTATTTCCGCTGCATCGGCGACGTATATTGGTCGAAAGTATCGCCCAGGCCCTCGAGACCAAGAACGGCGAGGCGGCGAGTGCGTTCTGGCGCTGTTCTGCCAAGAAAATGCTCATTCAATTGTCCGATGTAGGAATTGCGCCAGAGCTCGCTGCGCAGGAGGTTGGAAGCCTTCTTCATGCGGTCTTGGACGACATGGCCAACCGAACGGTAATGCACAAAGCATAGGCTCGGGCGCTGTTGGACCGCGCGTCAGCTCGGGTCCTTATCAGGGGACTGCTCCGACTGGCCGACGGTCCGGCCAAACCGGCATACCGGCAAAGGTTTGAGGTTGCGATCGCTCACGGCGGCCGGTCCAATATTCTAAGACGACCTCAGAAGCCACGTTGGCTTCTTTGGACGAAGCGGAGGGGCGCCATTTTGGCGTGCTCACGCTGGACTCCGGGTTGCGCCTACGGAAATCCAAAGTCCGGCCGCGCGAGCCAATCGACCGGAACAGTCGAAAGCTCGTGGGGGCGGGTCCGCTCACCCTCACGGCGGCGGTGGCGGCCGTGAGCAGACTTAACTCAAGTCACGGCTGAGCATCCGCAGGCGCTATGCCGATTGGATGAGAACTGGTTGCCACAACACCGGCCCGTTGAGGCGTCCCCTCCAGCGGATGCGCAAGAGACTGGCGTAGGAAATATCGAGGAAGCCGGCGACTGCCTCGGTGTTGCCGACCTGCTTGGGCTGTCCGATACGTGACAACGGCCAGGTCGCGAGACGAAGGATCCTTTCGATGCGCGTATCTGTCACCGTTACGATCCCGGAGAGATTGTTGGCCAAGCCGAATTCGATGATCCCCGCGAAGAGCTCGTAGGTTGCTTGGGCCAGGCCGCCAGCTGCCTTCGGCGCTGTCGCAGGGAGATCGAGCGCGAAACGACTACTCTCCCAGACATCGGCACTCGCAGGGACCACCATCTCATCCAGCAGCGTCGGAAACGTATCGCGCAACATTGTCGGTCCGGTGGTCGGCAAAAGGCGGACGCAGCCGCAAGTTCGCCAATCGGACCCCTTGAGAAGCAGGTAGACGGGGTTCAGGCTGTCAAACGGGTCCGTTTCCATTTCGCCTTCGGTCTGCACTTCCCAATCGAGCCGCTTCTTGAAAACCCGATACCTAAGTCCGTGCATTTCCTTGAGTTCGCTCGCAAACTCGGCGTAGCAGTCGGGTGTTATCAGCTGCATCATTGTCGTCTCCGTGCGGGATGTGTCCACGCAATCGAAGGGCAAAGCCGTCATGAATGCAGCCTGTAGACCTTTACAGCTAGACTTGGAGAGGATCAGGATCTCGCCCGAGCAGCCATCCGCACTACGGCCTGGTTGATGGTTCGCACGCCAAGCTTCGCCTTGGCGTTTTCCTGATGGAAGGTCACGGTGCGTTTCGAGACACCGAGAATCTGGCTGATATCCCAGGCCGACTTGCCGCACGCCGCCCATTTCAGGCACTCGAACTCCCGCCGGGTGAGCGTTATGCCATCTACCACGCAATCTTCGGCGAGCCTGCGCCGGGCATGGATATGAACGTTGATCGCAACCAGTTGCATTGCTTTTTCGTAGCGCGTCAGCGACCTCAGAAATGGCGGATGCGCCTCGTTGGAGGCGAAGGTCAGTGCGGCGAACCGGCCGCGATGATCATGCATCGACATGGTCAGTCCGCCGCGAATGCCGAACTCAGCTGCTTTTTCCAGGACTTCCTGCTGAGAGGTCGGCAAATAACGGTGATCGCGGTCCACACCCCAGTCGAAGGTATCCCAGCCCCGCAGTCCCCGCAGGATCACGGGATCCACGCTGTGGTAGCGCTGTTGCAGGTAATGTGATGTCCATGATGATGGATAATTCGAGATAAATCGTGGCCTGTCGCCGGAAGCGGATGGGTAGGTGAAATAAGCGAAGAGCGGAAAGTCGAACCCGGCTGCGGCGGACGCCATTGCCTCATGGAGATCGACGGCATCGACGCTTGCAGAGAGTTGCTCGACCAAGGTTTCAAATACGCGATGCATCTGCGCTTAGCGTACCTCGCGGAGGTTGCTGGAAGCCGACGGAGACGTGGTTCTAAATGATGGCCTGTCCCTGCAGGGCATACGACGCGCCGCCGTCATCACCGCAATTGCTGTGCTGCTTCCGATTGGAGAGAGCTCCGCCCACCTGACCAACTACCAATGGGTGATATTGCGACGTTATCGATGAGCCGCGTGTCGCCAAGCCAAGCCGCAGCAAGCAAGCGTGCCGGTCGGTCAAGGCTTGCTAACGATTGCAGGTCTGTTTCTCCGCGAAGCTCCAGGTATTCGAGCTCGCGATAGCCGGCAGCCAGAATTGCTGCACGCGCTTCATCAAGCGTAGGCAGGATGGGGGAGCCGCGTGCAAGCCGCTCGGCCGTATCGAGCAGGACCGATGCTAGTTTTGGGGCAATGGCGCGTTGGGCTGGGGAGAGCCGCACGTTACGCGACGATAGCGCAAGACCATCGGCTTCGCGGACTGTCGGACAGGGCACAATAGTGATCGGAATGTCGAGATCCCGGACCAAGCGCCTGACAAGCTGAAGTTGCTGAAAATCCTTTTCGCCAAAAAAGGCGAAGTCAGCGCCGGCCTGCAGGAAGAGCTTGGCCACGACCGTCGCCACGCCATTGAAATGGCCGGGCCGGAATGCGCCGCAAAGGCATTCGCTGATGCCGGACACTGAAACGGCCGTGGCGAAGCCCACCTGGTACATTTCCTCTGTGTCCGGCACATAGAGCAGATGCGTGCCCAGCAGAGCGAGCTTGGCAGCATCGTCGCTTTCCGTCCGAGGGTAGGCAATCAGGTCGGCGGGGCTGTTGAACTGCTTGGGGTTTACGAACAGCGTTACGATCACCCGCTCGGCCCTTTCGAGCGCCTTCCGCACGAGGCTCAGATGCCCGTCGTGCAAGGCTCCCATGGTCGGCACAATACCGATCGTGGCACCCGAGCGACGCCATTGCGCAACGACGCCGCGCAGCTCGCTCACGGTTCGAGCGATCGGCACGCTCATGTGAAGTCACCGGCCTTAAAGGCGTTGACATAGAGATGTTCGACCGCCGGAAAGTGCCGGTTCCGCACATCGGTGGCGTAAGCGGCGATTGCCGCCTCAGCCTGCTCACCGAGCTCGGCATAGCGTTTGACGAACTTCGGCCGAAATGAGGTGAAGAGCCCGAGCATATCGTGGCTCACCAGAATCTGGCCGTCGCAAGCTGGCGAGGCACCGATGCCGATTGTGGGTATGTCGATATCGGCGGTTATCTGCCGTGCAAGCTGCTCCGGTATCTTTTCCAGCACCAAGGAGAAGGCGCCCGCTTCGGTTACCGCCCTGGCGTCGCGCCTGATCCGCTCTGCATCGGCTCCCCGGCCCTGCACACGATAGCCTCCAAACGTGTTTACCGCCTGCGGCGTCAGGCCCACATGGGCCATGACAGGTACGCCGCGCGCGGTAAGGAAGCGGATGGTTTCCGAGATGGTCTCGCCGCCCTCGATCTTTACCGCTGAACAACCGGTCTCACCCATCACGCGCGCAGCGTTGCCGAAAGCGTGCTCTGGGCTTTCCTCATAGGAACCGAAGGGCAGGTCGACGACCATCAGCGCGTGTTCAAGGCCGCGCCGAACGGCCTGTCCGTGCATGATCATCATGTCGAGCGTGACCCCCAGCGTCGACGACAGGCCGTGCAGCACCATGCCGACGCTGTCGCCGACAAGAACGATGTCGCAGTGGCGATCGAGCAGCCTCGCGACCGGCGTGGTGTAGGCCGTCAAGCATACAAGTGGCGTCTGGCCTTTTCGCGATCGAATATCTGGAGGAGTCATCCCTTTTATCTCACCAGCCGCGCTCAACCGAGGCCCCTTCCCTTACGTTACCAACAGCGGGTGTCGCGTTTGGCATATTTTTGTGCGACTGCGAAGAGCTAAAAGCAGCGCTTGAGTACTCCGGTGTTGACGTGCTGGCTGCCAAGGTTACATTCAATCGATTAAGGCGCTCCGTTGGGCCAACCCGCTTTCGCAAACATGGATCCTCAGACAAGAAGAACCAAGAAAGGCAAAGCCGCCGTCAAAGCTGACGAAGCCAAAGTGGACCTGACTGCCGTCGTGGTCGCCGTAAACGACAGTGAGCCCTGTGTCCTCACAGTCGGTCATGCGGACACCCTCCCTTCTGGACCTTTTGCCCTTGAGCATCGATCACTGCAGTCGGGTTTGAGGGGGTGGGTGGAGCAGCAGACCGGCCATGCACTTGGATACATCGAGCAACTCTACACCTTCGCCGATCGCGATCGCATCGGCACTGAGCGCCACCAGCGCGTCATCTCAATCAGCTATCTCGCATTGACCAGGAAGGAACAGGCAACGAACTCGGCCGCGTGCGGCTGGCAAAGTTGGTACGAATATTTTCCCTGGGAGGACCACCGCTTCGGCACGCCGCCTGTGCTGCTCGATAGATTGCGGCCCCGCCTGATTGAGTGGGCCGGCGGCGCCAGCGAGCCGACCACTCAACGCGAGCGCCGGCAGCGCGCTGCGATAGCCTTCGGCTTCGACGACCGCCATTGGAACGAGGAACTCACGCTCCAACGCTACGAGTTGCTCTATGAAGCTGCTCTGATTGAGGAGGCCGGTGGCGGCAGGGACGCGATTGCGGCCGCGGCTGGCAAACCAATGGTCGCTGACCACCGTCGTATTCTGGCAACCGGGATCGCGCGGCTGCGTTCGAAGATCAAATACCGGCCGGTCGTGTTCGAGCTTATGCGGCCTTCCTTCACGCTGCTGCAACTGCAGCGAACCGTGGAAGCTTTGGCTGGCAGGCTGATCAACAAGCCGAACTTCCGGAGATTGGTCGAGCAGCAGGAACTTGTTGAGGAGACCGGGGAGACCTCCCTCGACACAGGCGGACGACCGGCGAAGCTTTATCGCTTCCGGCATGCCGTCCTCGACGACAGGGCTATCGCCGGGACAAAATTACCGCTGGCGCGGGCTTGACATACTTATAGTCAAGGTAGATATATTCCCTTATTGTCAAACCGAATATAATCGAGGCGCCAATGACTGGGGCGTTACCCATGGCTGCGTCCCTGTATGAGCGTGTCCGGCGGGTGATCCCACCCGTTGAATGGCCCACGTTCGCCGGCGATATTGAAGCCATCTTAGCGCTGAAGCGTGAGCGCAATGCGGTGGTGCTGGCGCACAATTACCAGACGCCCGAAATTTTTCATTGCGTGGCAGACATCGTCGGCGACAGCCTGGCGTTGGCCCACAAGGCGGTGACGGTCGACGCCGACATCATCGTGGTTGCCGGCGTTCATTTCATGGCCGAGACGGCAAAACTGCTCAATCCGAACAAGACCGTGCTCATCCCGGATCTCCGCGCCGGCTGCTCGCTGGCCGAATCGATCACGGCAAACGACGTGCGGCTAATGCGGCTGCGGTATCCGGGGGTCCCCGTTGTTACTTACGTCAACACTTCCGCCGCCGTAAAAGCGGAGTCCGACATCTGCTGCACGTCCGGCAACGCCAAGGCGGTGGTGGAATCGCTTGGCGTGGCGCGTGTGCTGATGCTCCCGGACGAATATCTGGCGAGGAACGTGGCAGCCGATACAGACGTCGAGATCATCGCCTGGAAAGGCCATTGCGAGGTGCATGAGCGCTTCACCGCAGCAGACATCCGGGAACTGCGCGATGCCCATCCAGGCGTCATCGTGCTGGCCCATCCAGAATGCCCACCAGACGTTGTCGCGGAGGCGGAGTTCTCCGGCTCGACCGCGGCGATGTCGGATTATGTCGAGCGTGAGAAACCGACGCGTGTCGTCCTTCTGACCGAATGTTCGATGAGCGACAACGTCGCGGTCGCGCATCCCGACGTCGAGTTCGTTCGCCCATGCAATCTGTGCCCGCACATGAAACGCATCAACCTGGCCAACATTCGCGCCGCACTCGAGCAGAACCGGCATGAGGTCCGGATTGATCCCGAAATTGCCGGCCCCGCCCGCCGCGCGGTCGAGCGCATGCTTTCCCTATGAGTCTGGAGGTTCGCGACATCGCCGGGGCGCCGGTCGTCATCGGCGGCGGCATTGCCGGCCTGATGACGGCGCTTCATCTGGCGCCGGAACCGGTCGTGCTTTTGACCAACGCGCCGCTTGGAACCGGAGCCTGCAGTGAACTTGCCCAGGGCGGTCTTGCGGCAAGTCTCGGGGGCGACGACGGCCCAGATTTTCACCTTTGCGACACGATAGCTGCCGGCGACGGACTCTGCGATGAGGCCACGGTGCGGCGAGTGGTACGAGCTGCACCCGAAGCGATTAGGACGATCCAAAGGTTCGGCGTCGACTTCGACCAGCACCCTGACCGCGCGTTGCGACTTGGGCTCGAGGCGGCACACTCGCGACGGCGGATTGTGCATGCAGCCGGCGACGCCACCGGTCGCGAGTTGGTGCGCGCGCTCGTCGCCGCGGTTCGGCGTACAGCCTCGATCACCATTATCGAAAATGTGGAGGTCCGCCGGCTGGTCGTGCAGGACGGGTCGGTCATCGCCGTGGTCGCAGCAGGACGAGCCGGCGCGCTCGCTCTGCCCACGCGTCGAGCGGTGCTGGCGACCGGCGGCGTCGGCGGGCTGTTTTGCGACACGACAAACCCCGCTGGCTCATGGGGTCACGGGCTGGCGCTCGCCGCATGGGCGGGGGCGGAACTCGCCGACTTGGAATTCATACAGTTCCATCCAACTGCGCTCGACGGTCCGCGCCGGCCGATGCCGCTGGTGAGCGAAGCCGTGCGTGGCGAAGGCGCGGTGCTCATCGATGAGCGAGGAGAGCGCTTCCTCGCCGACACACCTGGCGGTGAACTTGCGCCTCGCGACGTCGTAGCGCGCGCCATTTGGCACCAGCTTGCCGTTGGACGCCGCGTATTCCTGGACGCACGGCAAAGTCTCGGCCCGAGATTTGGCAAGCGTTTTCCAGGCATCGCCGAATTGTGCCGGAGCGCAGGAATCGACCCCGCGACCGACCTGATCCCGGTGCGCCCGGCGGCACATTATCACATGGGCGGCGTCGCCGTAGACAGCGCCGGCCGCAGCTCCATCGAGGGATTGTGGGCCTGCGGTGAGGTGGCCTGTACCGGCCTGCACGGCGCCAACCGCCTGGCCAGCAACTCGCTCACCGAAGCGGCGGTCACCGCGAGCTGGGTTGCCGAAAGCGTTGCCGGCACGTCGTATACCCGGCGACCGCGCAGATGCTCCACATTCGTCCCTCCACGACCAGACGCTTCCGTGGTCCGCCCGATTGTCTCCGCCGCCCTGGGTATCATCCGCGACGGCGAGGCAATGCGCGAAGCGGTGGCGACCCTGCTGCCGATCGCAGCCAATAGTGTCGCTGCCTCTGGTCCGGCTTTGGTCTCACTGATGATCGCCGCGGCGGCCCTGAGGCGGGAAGAGAGTCGAGGCGCGCACTGTCGGTCCGATTTCCCGCTCCACGATGCCAACGTGCGCCCATCACGGCTGACACTGCACAGCGCAATGCGGGCCGCGGCCGCACTCGATTGCCGGGCTACCATACGGAGCACTTGATATGACTTCATTCTCCCCCCTCCCCGCGACCCTGATCGAACCGATTGTGCGCGTTGCGCTCCTCGAAGACCTGGGCAGATCCGGCGACCTGACCACCGATGCGGTTATCCCGTATGATTGCACTGCCACGTTGGTGCTCAAAGCGAGGCAGGCGGGCGTCGTTGCCGGGCTCGATCTGGTCTCGTATGCCTTCCTTCTCGTGGAACCGGCGATCAACATCCAGATCTGGCGCCCTGATGGCAGCGAGGTTGGGGCCGGGGAAACCATTGCAAGATTGTCCGGACCCGCACGAGGCCTGCTCACGGCCGAACGCACGGCCCTCAATTTCTTATGCCGGCTGAGCGGCATTGCCACTGCCACAGCGGCCATGGTTGAGGCCGTGCGCGGTCACAAGGCGAGGATTGTATCGACGCGAAAGACGACGCCCGGGCTGCGGGCATTGGAGAAATACGCCGTGCGCGTCGGCGGCGGTGCCAATCACCGGTTCGGCCTCGATGACGGCGTGCTCATAAAGGACAACCACATCGCGATCGCCGGCGATATCCGCACAGCAATAGAGCGGGCGCGCGCCGCAGCAGGGCATATGGTGAAGGTCGAGGTCGAGGTCGACACGCTGAAGCAGCTCGATGCAGCGCTCGCGATTGGTGTTGACGCGGTGCTGCTCGACAATATGTCGGTCGAGGATCTTGCCCGCGCGGTTTCTATAGTGGATGGCCGTACGATCACCGAGGCGTCCGGTCGGGTGATGCCGAAAACGGCGGCGGCGATTGCGGCGACCGGTGTCGATCTCATCTCCATGGGTTGGCTGACGCACAGCGCCCCGATCCTCGACATCGGCCTGGACATGCCGGACCACCAGAACATCTGCAAGCACTTGAACTGAGGATTACGGCGTGAGGAGCAACATCAGCTCGGCAGGCGTAGGAGGTGCTGGAAAGACGTGCCGCAGCTCGCCTTTAGCGAGTGCGCCCCAAAGCCAAGAAGGCGTACCGGACTAGCAAACAAAGGTTTGACGATGACGATTGGAATGAACTCGGAGTTCGACGTGAACCAGACCATGCAATTGGTCGATGGAACGCCTCCGCGATGGAACCGCAAAGAGGCCGAGGCCATCTACGGCATGCCATTCAACGATCTGCTGTTCCTAGCTCAGACGATCCACCGCCAGAACTTCGATCGAAACCGAGTGCAGCTGTCGCGGCTCCTTAGCATCAAGACCGGCGGGTGCCCCGAAGATTGCGGCTATTGCAGCCAGTCTGCGCATTACGAAACCGGTGTGAAGGCGTCGAAGCTGGTGGACGTCAAGCATGTCATCGACGAAGCGGCCATGGCGCGTGATGGCGGCGCAACGCGCTATTGCATGGGCGCGGCGTGGCGAAGTCCCAAGGAGCGCGACATGGACGTTGTGGTCGCCATGATTGAGGGCGTCAAGGCCCTCGGCATGGAGACCTGCATGACGCTCGGCATGCTTGATCTTGAGCAAGCTGCTCGCCTGAAGCAGGCCGGTCTCGACTACTATAACCACAACATCGATACCTCTGAGCGCTACTATGGCGAGGTTATTTCAACCAGGACTTTTGCCGACCGGCTGGAAACGCTTGGGCACGTGCGCGCGGTTGGGATGAAAGTCTGCTGCGGCGGCATTGTCGGGATGGGAGAAGAAAAGACCGATCGCATCGACATGCTGGTCACGCTCGCGAACCTGCCCGAGCCGCCGGAAAGCGTGCCGATCAACATGCTTATTCCCATCGAAGGCACGCCGCTTGCCGCGGCCGACGCCATCGATCCGATCGATTTCGTCCGCATCGTTGCGCTCGCGCGGGTGATGATGCCGAAATCCTATGTAAGGCTGTCCGCCGGCAGGACGGCGATGAGCGACGAAACGCAGGCGCTGTGCTTCTTTGCCGGCGCCAATTCGATCTTTGTCGGCGACACGCTGCTGACGGCGGGAAATCCCGGCGAGGACAAGGATACCCTTCTGTTCCGGCGCCTCGGCATTGAGCCTATGGAACTCGCCACGCAATGAAGGAGGCAATTCTTGCCCGCTATGACGCAACCTTGCGGGGACTGGGGCGCAAGGACCGGTTACGGACGCTCGCACCGCGCGCCGGGCTCGACTTCTCGTCGAACGACTATATCGGACTTGCCGCCTCCAAAAGACTCGGCGATGCGGTTTCGACGGCGATTGCGCGGGGCACGCCAGTGGGCGCCACCGGATCGCGGCTGTTGCGCGGCAATGCACCGGAACATGAGCAACTGGAGGCGGACGCAGCGGCATTTTTCGGAGCCGAGCGTGCACTGTTCTTCGGCAGCGGCTATATCGCCAACTTCGCTCTGCTGACGGCCCTGCCGCAGAAAGGCGACCTGCTGGTCCTCGACGAGCTCGCTCATGCCAGCATGCATGAGGGTGCCCAGGCCGGGCGCGCTGAGTTCAAGCTGGCCGCGCACAACGACGTCGACGCTGTCGAGGACGCAATCACCCGCTGGCGCGCCGAAGGCGGCATGGGGCGGGTGTGGATCGCCTTCGAAAGCCTTTACAGCATGGATGGCGACCGTGCGCCGATGGAGAGCCTGGTCGCGCTGGCTGATCGGTACCAGGCATTCATCGTCGTCGATGAAGCGCATGCCACCGGCGTCTGGGGACCGGACGGCCGGGGACTGGCCGCCGCGTATGAAGGCCGCGACAACATCGTCACGCTCCACACATGCGGCAAGGCGCTTGGCGCATCCGGCGCGCTCGTTACCGGACCGCGAACACTGTGCGACTATCTTATCAACCGGTGCCGGCCATTCATCTATGCGACCGCACCATCGCCGCTGATGGCAGTCGCGGCACGTGAGGCGCTGACTATTCTGTCTGACGAGCCTATGCGTCGTGCTCAGTTGCACGAGCGTGTCGCTTTCGCGAGCCGGCAATTGGCCGAACGCTGCGGCGTGATGCCCAGCGGCTCGCAGATCCAGCCGCTTGTGATCGGCGATAACAGCCGCACCATGGCGGTGGCGGCAGGACTGCAGGCACGCGGCTTCGACATACGCGGCATTCGCCCGCCGACAGTGCCTGAGGGTACGTCGCGCCTGCGCATTTCGCTGACTCTCAACGTCGACGAAGCCGACATTTCCGCCATGGTCGAGGCTCTCGTCGGAGTGTTGGCCACAGCATGACCAAACGCATCGTCGTCACCGGAACAGACACTGGAATTGGCAAGACAGTGTTTTCGGCCGGACTTGCCGGGCTGCTCGACGGCTTCTACTGGAAGCCGGTGCAATCGGGCCTCAACGAGGAGACCGACAGCGAGGTCGTCGCCCGGCTTTCCGGCTTGCCCGACGGACGCGTGCTGCCCGAAGTCTATCGACTGACGATGCCGCTGTCGCCGCATCGATCAGCCGAAATCGACGGCGTCGCGATCGAGGCCGACGATCTTTCATTTCCGGTCCTGCCGACACCGCTCGTCATCGAAGGCGCCGGCGGGCTGATGGTGCCGCTCAATCGACAGACAAGGTTCATTGACATATTCGAACAATGGCGGCTGCCGGTCATACTGTGCGCCCGCACCGCGCTTGGCACCATCAATCATACGCTGTTGTCGATCGAGGCCCTGAGAGCCCGCTCCATCCCGCTCATCGGCATTGCCTTCATTGGCGAAGAGGTGGCCGATACACAAAGGACAATCGTGGAATTCGGCTGCGTGCCGCAGCTGGGCAGGCTGCCGCACCTCGGTCCGCTGACGGGTGAAACGTTGAGAGATGCAATGATTTCCGGCTTCGACCTGGCCATGATTGCCGGAGGCGACTGATGGCGGAGTCTCGAGTCTGGCATCCGTTCACGCAGCACGCGCTAGAGCCCTCGGTCCCTGAAATCGTGCTGACTGAAGGCGCCTATCTCCACAAGGCCGACGGCTTCCGCATCCTCGATGCGATTTCTTCCTGGTGGGTCGTCACCCATGGCCATCGCCACCCCCGCATCATGAAGGCCATCGAGACGACCGCGTCGAGCCTCGACCAGATCATCTTCGCGGGCTTCACCCACGAGCCGGCCGAACGGCTGGCCGAGGCGCTTGTCGGCATCGCACCCGCCGGCCTCGACCGGGTGTTCTATTCCGACAGTGGCTCGACCTCAGTCGAAGTCGCGCTGAAGATGGCGCTCGGCTATTTCCGCAACATCGGCGCGCCGCGTTCGCGCATCGCCGTCATGGAGCACAGCTATCATGGCGACACGATCGGGGCGATGAGCGTCGGCGCCCGCGGCGTCTTCAACGCCGCCTATGATCCTTTGCTGTTCGAGGTCGACGCCATCCCCTTCCCGGCCGCCGGGCGCGAGCAGGAAACGCTGGATCGGTTCGAGGCCGTTAGCCGCGACCGGCGCGCAGCCGCGCTGATCGTCGAGCCGCTGGTGCTTGGCGCCGGCGGCATGCTGATGTATCCGGCCTGGGTTCTTGCCGAATTGAAGAGGATCGCCGAAGCCTCCGGCACGCTGCTGATCGCCGATGAAGTGATGACCGGCTGGGGGCGCACCGGAACCATGTTTGCCTGCGAACAGGCGTCCGTCTCGCCGGACATCTTGTGCACGTCGAAAGGTCTGACCGGTGGTACCATCCCGCTGGCCGCCACGATCGCCACCGATGCCATCTTCCACGCTCACTTTTCGGAGGATCGCAAGAAGACGTTTTTCCATTCGAGCTCCTACACCGCCAATCCGATCGCCTGCGCGGCAGCACTTGCCAATGTCGAGATCTGGCGTGACGAGCCGGTGGCCGAGCGGATCGCGGTCTTGAGCGCGAGGCAGGCCGCCGGGCTGCAACGCTTCCGGGGCAATCCATATTTCACCGACTGCCGGACAACCGGCACCATCGCGGCACTCGACCTACGCACCGGCTCAGCCGGTTATCTGGCCGAGATCGGGCCAAAACTGCGCGCTTTTTTCCTTGAGCGCGGCCTGTTGGTGCGCCCGCTCGGCAATGTCCTCTATCTTCTGCCGCCCTATTGCATCACCAGCGACGAATTGGGCGGGCTCTATGACGCGATAGAGGAGGCCGGCGAACGCTTCGGCTCGCGGCCATGAACCTATCGTCGCGCGTTCTCGGCTTCGGCCATCATGCGCCGGCGCGCAAGGTCGAGAACCCGGAAATCGAAGACCGGCTCGGGCTTGAGCCCGGCTGGATCGAGCGGCGCACCGGAATTCGCTCGCGCTTCTGGGCAACAGACGAAGACACGCTGTCGGGCCTTGCCGCCTCTGCCGGCGACATGGCGCTGACCAATGCCGGTATCGACCGCGGCGACGTCGGTCTACTCTTGCTCGCCACGTCGACGCCCGATCACCTTCTGCCGCCAAGCGCGCCGCTGGTCGCACATCGGCTGGGGCTAGGCCGCGCCGGAGCGATCGACCTGACCGGCGCCTGCGCCGGCTTCATCTATGCGCTGATGTTCGCCGACGGGTTCACCCGCCTGCACGGCAAAGCGAGCCTTGTCATCGCCGCCAACATCCTCAGCCACCGCATCAATTTGGCCGAGCGCGCCAGCGCCGTGCTGTTTGCCGATGCCGCCGGCGCCATGGTGATCAGTCCTTGCGATGACCCGGATCGAGGCATTCTCGGCGCTTCGGTGGATTCCGACGGCTCGCGCTACGGGCTAATCCAGATTCCCGCCGGGGGAAGCAACACTCCGTTCCATGCCGACCTCGACCTCGCGCAGACACGGATGACGATCACTGACGGCCGTGAAGTATTCAGCAAGGCCGTGGAGATGATGACCGCCTGCTCGAGAGATGCGCTCACTGCTGCCCGACTGAGGCCGCAAGACCTCAATCGTTTCGTGCCGCATCAGGCCAATGCGCGCATTTTCGACGCGGTCGGCAGGAACCTCGGCATCGCTGATCACTCGATCGTCAAGACGATCGCCGAATATGGCAACTCTTCCGCCGCGACGATCCCGCTCTCATTGTCGCTGGCCCATCGGGCGCAGCCGTTTCGGCCTGGCGAGAAAGTCCTCTTGGCGGCAGCGGGTGCGGGTCTCAGCGGCGGCGCGCTTGTGGTGGGAATTTAGCAAAGCAATGCTTGCGCACAGGACTGCTCATGAATGAGACTATGAGAATGGCTCAATACGTAAATAGTCGCCGGCAAGCTCCATAGAGCTGGGTTCCGTGCGGTGCTCCGCGATGTCTAAGTATCGACCCGCTTGCTCAAATCGCAGCGCTCATCGAAGGCCAGCAATACCTCATGCAGAGCGAAAATCCTCAACCGCCCGTTTCAAAGACGCTCGCCCCATTTCGAAACAAGGTGTTTCGCTCAATTTGGGCGGCCACCCAGATTTCGAGCCTCGGTTGGCTAGTGCAAACGGTCGCCATCAGTTGGCTTATGGCAACGATTTCAGCGTCCGACCTCATGGTGGCACTCGTCCAGGCCGCATCCACATTGCCGGTGTTCTTCCTCTCAGTTTTCGCCGGAGCCATTGCCGACAACTTCAGCCGCCGGTGGGTGATGTTTGCGGGACACTGCCTGATAGCATCGGCGTCGACGACGCTGATGATTTCTGTGGGTCTGGGATTTGTCAGTCCTTGGCTGATTCTCGGGTTAGGTTTCCTGGCCGGCTGCGGCTTTGCCTTGAATGATCCGGCTTGGCACGCTTCGGTCGGCGATATCCTTCACAAACGCGACATTCCGGCCGCAGTGACGCTTATGTCCGTCGGATACAACATTGTGCGCAGCGTTGGTCCGGCCTTGGGGGGCGTGATCCTGGCCGTCTTTGGGCCGCTGGCCGCTTTCGCCTTGGCTGCGGTGAGTGATCTGGCGCCCATAAGCGCGATATGGCGCACCAAATGGGAGGTCCGCTCTTCGCCTCTCCCTCGTGAGAGAATGACGACGGCAATTCATGACGGAGTGCGCTTTACGGCGATGTCTTTGGAGATCAGGGCAGCGACCGCCCGAGCCGCTCTTTTCGGATTGGCAAGCATCTCCATTCTGGCGTTGCTCCCCCTCGTGGTCCGGGATCAGTTGAAGAGTGGGCCAATTGTCTACGGTATCTTATTGGCCGGCTTCGGCATGGGTGCTTTCATCGCGGGCATGGGCAACGGCTTCTTGAGGAAGGTCACGTCTCAAAACAGGCTGGTGGCCTTCGCCTCTGTGGCTTGTGCAGTCTGTTGCCTCTCCCTTGCCCTTACATCGTCGGTTCCTGTGGCGGCCATTTCGCTGGCGCTCGGCGGAGCGGGTTGGCTTATCACCTGGACGGGCATTGACGTGTCGGTGCAGTTGGCAAGCCCAAGGTGGGTTGTAGGCCGCACGCTCTCCATTTACTACGCCTTGAGCGCAGGCGGTATGGCTGCTGGCAGCTGGATCTGGGGTTCTGTCGCGCAAAATTATTCCTTGACCTCAGCATTGGAGGGCGCCGCAGGCGCTCTGTTGCTGGTTGCAGCAGCGGGGATCGTGTTGCCGGTCCGTCCCTGGGAAGAAACCGACCAAGAAAGTTCAGTTTTTCATCCGCCGGACGTGGCTCTCGATCTGAAACCCAGAAGTGGCCCTATCGTGGCCAAGGTCGAGTATTTGATATCGGAGGAAAATATCGAGGCCTTTCTGGGCTCCATGCGCACGCGGCGACACGTCCAGAGCCGTGCCGGTGCACGAAACTGGACGCTCCAGCGAAATCTGCAAACACCGTCACTTTGGACGGAGACATTCCGCACCCCCACCTGGATGGACTTTCTCCGCCTAAATCATCGACTCACCGCAGCAGATAAGGAAGTCGCCCAGCATCTCCTGTCACTGCATGAAGGAGAGGTGCCTCCGCAGACAGTGCTTTCGATTGAACGGACGACCGAGGCAATTCGTACCCGTACCTCGACAATCTTTTCTCGTCCTCCAAGATGACGCCATCAAGCTGCTGTCCAGGGACAGGGTGGATCACCGGTGCTTTGCAGAGCACAGCCTCACACCGAGAGCAGCGTGCTCCGGGTTGTGCGCTTTCGCGCGCACCCAGGCGAGATGATGGTGAACGCGGCGTCAAGTGGAAGTCCCCTGCATACGCTTGCGGAGTCTTCTGCGAGAGCCCATGCCGACGAGCGCCAAACAAGGTCTGATGCCTTTCGGCGTCGTGGCCTCAACTCATCGATTCGCGAGAAAAGCATCGAATGCAGCAGCAACGGCGCGAACAACAAAGCGGTGCTCCGGCCGCACGCGGATGAAGCCGTTTTCGACGTCCAGGATCCCCTCCTCAGCCAGCGTCACCAAACTCTCAACTGAATCGAGAAAACGAGCTGGTTCGATTTCGTGGGCGGCACAGATGGTCGGCACGTCGGCCTCCAAATCGCACATCAGTCGCTCGATGATCGCTGCGCGCACCCGGTCATCGTCGGTCAGACGGTGGCCCTTTGATGTCGCCAGACGTCCACTTGCGATGTGCCGGGCGTAAGAATCCCGTGTTACTTCGTTCTGAACATACCCCTCGCGGACTCGGCCAATAGCCGACGCGCCGAAGCCGATCACGGTTTTGCAAGTATCGGCCGAGTATCCCAGCGAATTACGCCGTAGGCGCCCGGTCTTCTGCGCTAGCGCAAGTTCGTCGTCCGGCGGAGCGAAATGATCGAGCCCGATCTCCCGGTAGCCAGCGCCAACCAGTGTCTCGGCGACAGCTGCAGCCTGTTCGGCGCGAAGATCACCGTCCGGTAGACCTGCCTGCTCGATTAGGCGCTGATCCTTTATCACGGAAGGAATATGCGCGTATCCGAACACCGCAAGCCGGTTGGGGCGCATGGCGACCGCAGCCATCGCGGTCTGGATGCAGGACTGCACAGTCTGTTTCGATAGACCGAAGATGAGGTCGGAGTTGATATGGCCAACGCCATGCCGGCGGAGATTTTCGACTGCAGCGGCCGTCTGCACCTTACTCTGGATCCGATTGATCGCCTTTGCACATCGGGATCAAAGCTCTGCACGCCGATGCTCGCGCGGTTGACACCGTTAGCTGCCAGGGCTTCGGCCATTTCCGGTGTGAACGTTCGGGGATCGATCTCCACGGCGATCGCAGCAGTTTTGCTGAAAGCGAAGTGGCGGCGTAGAAATTCCATCAGCGCCAAGTGCTCGGCTGGCCCGATAAGGTGAGGCGTTCCGCGCCGAAATGCACATCGCTCACCGGCAGCCTTGCCGCACTTGCTCCGACACCAAACTGATCTCCTGACGCAGCACCGCTAAATAATTAAGGATCGGGCCGTTGCGACGGATGACCGCGGTAGGGAAGCCGCAATACCAGCACATGGATCGGCAAAACGGAATGTGGAAATAGAGCGACACCGATTCGTGGGCCGGGAGGCCCCCCAGCCATTCCTCATAATCGTCAGCACCAACTGCCGCAGAGAAGTCTGGCACAGTCGGATAGATGGTATACCAAGGCGGCCGGGGGTCCCGGTACTTTGTCAGGATTGAGGTGTGCAAGGAGCTGTCATCCCACGTCGCTGATCCATCATTCTTTCGTTGCGCGCTCGTCCTGGTCTCTGACCTAAGTCAGTGCGTCCCGCTTATGTCGCAGTCTCGTTTGGACAGGATGGGGTCAACCACGCCGGGGAGCGCGCGTGCCATGGTTGCGCCTGAGGTGATGGTGCGGTGCCGCATTCAACGTCTGAGTACGTGACGCCAGTGCAGTGTGCTTGAGGCGTCTGCGGAAGAACTTTGCAATGCGAAATTCATGTCCGACGCAACGGACCTGTCAAGCCTCGTTCAGACGCCATCCAGGTCCAGCCAGCGGCCTTCCCTGCCGGCCGAAAAACCATACCGGCTTTAGCCACCGAGACGCTCTAAAGCTGACGTCGGCTCATTTGATGAAAGGAGGACGCCGCTAGGGGGTGCACAAGGTTCCCCGGCTTGACGTCGCTTCGAGCGAAGAGCGGCGGTGTGGCTTGTCGTCAAGCGCCGGGCAGCGTGCCCCCTACCGATATCCCGAAAAGATCGACCAAGATGGCCATGCCGACGCCACACGCGGTCTGGATGAGGCCGACCATGAAAATGCGATTGGCGCGTTCGTAGATGGGGCGCCGCAAGGAACTCATGTCGAGCAGCATGGACAGCGCTCTCATCTGCAGTGCGATGCCGAGCAGGATCGGCACTACGGCGAACAGATCGTAGAGTTGCCATGGCAAGGGGTTCGCGGCCCAATGAGTGAGGAAGCCGAGCGAAAAGGCAAGCAGGATACCCACGGCAGTGATTGTGCCGTTGCGGAAAATGGTCTCGATCGGTTCTTCCTTCGGATCGTGCTCGTCCAAGCGGCTTCCTTTCGTTGCTCTTTCCGTCGAGACTAAGTTCTCGAGAATGCTGTTCATCGCCAATTACTCGAGGCGAGCCGTAGGCAGCCGTTTCAGGGTGCGCTCCCTCTCGCTTCCGGCCGCGAAATGTACCTGCACGGCGAACTTACAGCGGCGAAAAGGTGCTGCGGCCACCATGCGACGCCTCGGACGTGCACGCCCTCTGTTCCTGGCGCAGCCCTTGCGGAGCGTACGCGCAGTGATCCTTCTCGGTAGCGCATGGCGCGGCCTGCGTTGCGGTCAGACGGGAAGCCGTCGCTGTTAACGAGACTGTCACATATCGAACATGGCGAACCGTGTCGCACATTGCTTTTCGCAGTGACCCTCAAAAAAAGTGATTCCAGCGAGACGAAGGCGCGTCGGCCCGATTTTGGTGTCGGCCGCATCTACGCTTCAGGTTGGCATGTCGCTTGCTGCTCTATTTCGGAGAGCTGCAGCGGTCCGACCGGAGTGTTTCACATGTAAACGATAATGAATCTCCTAGCAAAAAACACTATTATAAGTACATGTGGCTTTTACGCTGGCTCACCTCTCGTGTCAAGCGCTTTGGCGTCCACATATTGGAGACAACACGCACAAAATTTAGAGGAAAAGCTTGCTCTTTCGCCTCTATCCTTTTTATTCCTTCATGGAGATCTAGACATGTACATCAAGAGTCCTCTTCTGGGCTTAACTGCTCTGATGACCGTTTCCGTCGGTCGAGCAGCTGGCGCCGAGCGGGAACCGGCCGAGTACATCAAGATCTGCGACGTCCTCGGCTCGGGATATTCCTATATTCCCAACACCGAGACCTGCCTGCGCATCGGCGGCTATGTCCGTTACGATATCGGCCTGGGTGACGTCCGATCGTATGACAGCGCAAGAACCTCGGACGTGAGAACTGGCGAGGACCAAGGCACTTGGCGAAACAGCACACGCTTCACGTTCAAAACTTGGACCGGCCAGCAGACCGAGCTCGGCGCGTTGACGACCTATACCGAAACCCAGGTGAATTTTGGCAACAGCGCTAACTCGCATGACAGTCCTCAGAACTATGATTTCAACAGCGGCCTCGCACTGGCTTCTGCCTGGGTCGAGCTGGGAGGCCTGCGAGTTGGCAAGGAGGGGTCGGCCTTCGATACGTTTGTAAGCTACGCTGGCAACGTTCTCGATAGTATGCTCGTTCCGTCGGCCGGCTTCGACACCAACGTGGCTCAGTACCACTTCGACGCCGGCAACGGCATTTCGACTGTGATTTCGCTCGAACAAGGATCGGGCTCAGCCGGTACTATCGACAGCTATATTCCGCACGTTGTCGGTAAGCGGTGTTCTCAGGCCACGGCCTTGAGCTCGAGCTTGTTGATGTAGACCCAAGGCAGGAGATCGTCGATCTGGCTGTTGGGGTGGCCGTTGACGATCCTGGTGAGGACATCGGCGAGATAGCCGAGCGGTTCGACACCATTGAGCTTGCAGGTTTCGATCAGCGAGGCGATGACTGCCCAGTGTTCGGCGCCGCCGTCAGAGCCTGCGAAGAGCGCGTTCTTGCGGTTGAGCGCGATCGGACGGATCGAGCGTTCGACGGTGTTGCTGTCGATCTCGATGCGGCCGTCGTCAAGGAAGCGCGAGAGGCCTTCCCAGCGTGAGAGCGTGTAGCGGATTGCCTCTGCGAGCTTGGTCTTCTGACTGATCAGGCCGAGCTTCTCACGCAGCCAGGGTTCGAGATCGGCGACGATGGCGCGGCTTTTGTCCTGACGCATCGCGCGGCGCTCGTTGGCCGATCGGCCACGGATGTCATCCTCGATCTTGTAGAGTTCGGCGATCCGTCTCAGCGCCTCGCTGGCGATCGGCGCGGGACCGGCTGCTGCCAGTTCATAAAAGCGCCGACGGACATGCGCCCAGCAGAAGGCGAGCGTGACGCCGCTTTTGTCGGCCAGCACGCGATAGCCGCCATAGCCGTCGACCTGCAAGATTCCGGTGAAGCCTGCGAGATGAGCGATCGGACGCTCGGCCTTTCGGTCCGGCGCATAGACATAGGCGACGCCCGGCGGGTCGCTCCCCTCCCATGGTCGGTCATCGCGGGCATAGGCCCAGAGTTGACCTGTCTTAGTCTTGCCGCGGCCGGGATTGAGCACCGGCGCGGTCGTCTCGTCGGCGAAGAGTTTTGGCGAGGACTTCAGCTTGCCAAGCAGCCGCTCATGCACCGGACGCAGGTGCCAGGCGGCGCGGCCGACCCAGTCGGCGAGCGTAGAGCGATCGAGATTGATACCCTGCCGGGCGTAGATCTGCGCCTGACGATAGAGCGGAAGGTGATCGGCATATTTTGAGACCAGCACCTGGGCGACCGTTGCCTCGGTCGGAAGACCACCCTCGATCAGCCGGGCCGGCGCGGGAGCCTGAACCACGACGTCCTCGCAGGCGCGGCAGGCATATTTGGGCCGCCGCACGACGATTACACGCAGCTGCGCCGGAACGATGTCGAGCCGCTCGCTCACGTCCTCGCCGATCCGATGCAAGCCATTGCGGCAGCATGGGCAGGCATGGTCCTCGATGTCGACGATCATTTCCACCCGCGGCAGATGGGATGGCAACGCGCCGCGGTTCGTCCGGCGCTTCCTGGCGCGCTCCAGGCGCTCTGCGGGAGATGCTTGTTCGTTCTCTTCCTCGTCGGCGGCCTCGATCTGCTCGGCCTCTTCGAGCCCCAGCAGCAATTGATCCTCGGGGAGCGTCTCGGCACGCCGGCCGAAGCGGTGACGCTGCAATTCCTTGATGATCTGAATCAGACGGGCATTCTCGACGTCGCGCGCCAGGACCATCGCCTTCAGCGCGTCCGGATCGTCGGGAAGCTGGTCAGCCGTCATCGCCATGAGCGGATCAGACCATATTCGCCGACAGCCCGCGACAGCGGAATCCAGGCTGATTCACTTCGTCGCGGGTCAGCCCGCCTGGGCTGGAACGCGGGTCCGGCGCGCCTCGTGGACTCGCCGCCAGTCGAGACCTTCGAGTAGCGCCGAGAGCTGCGCGGCCGTCAGCCGCATCATGCCGTCATGCACTTTCGGCCAGCGGAACTCCCCATCCTCCAAACGCTTGGCATAGAGGCAAACCCCGGTGCCATCCCAGAAGATCAGCTTGATCCGGTCAGCCCGCTTCGCCCGGAAGACGTAGACGGCCCCGCTGAACGGATCGGCCCCCATTGTCTCTCGCACCAGCGCCGCCAATCCCTCCGCACCCTTGCGGAAGTCGACGGGCTTCGTCGCCACCATGACCTTGACCGCACCCGTCGGCCCGATCACGACGTCGCCTTCAGCGCGCGGATCACTGCGGCCACCGTCTTGGTATCGGCGCCCCGGCCGACGCGCATCGCGACGCCGTCGATCTCAAGCTCGATCATGCCGGCATCTCGGGTGGCTTGCCGTTTCCGCTGCTTCGGTGAACGGCTGGCTACAGGTTCCGCCGCCGCCACAACCGCCGGCACAAAGGCAGGAGAATCTTGCTGCACCGAAGCGACCTGTTTGCGCGCTTCGCGGCGCCAGGCGAAGACCTGCTGCGGCCTGAGACCATAACGGCGGGCGACCTCGGAAATGATCGCATTCGGCTCCAGCGTCTCTGCGATGATCCGCGCCTTGTCATCCACCGACCAGTGACGCCGACCGCCGGCACCGTTGATCACCTCGAAACGCCGAAGCTGCCGCTCCGGGTCAAGCGTAAGGTCAAGTCCAGACACAAGCCGATCTCCGATCCCAATACAGGATCGGCAACCTCACAGATCGCGACCACTCCCGAAAGGTGGTCAGGAAACACCGCTTACCGTTGTCGCCGGCTTGAAATACACGCAAGGCTGGGGTTCGATCACCGGCGTCGCGGCTTATGACAGCAATTACGAAGCTTTTGCCGGCAAGATCCGCGTCGACGTCGCTGTCACAAACCAGCTGTCGCTGTTTGGACTCTTCGGCTACGGTTCCAATGCCAGTCTCAACGAGGACTCAAACGGCGCAATTGCCAATCATGGGCGCGGCTCGTACAAAATCTGGAACGGCCAGTGGGCTTTCTGGGCGGGCGCCACCTACGAGTTTGACGAGAAAACTTCGTTCAACCTTCAGGTCTCGGGTGATCAGCTCGAGGATTCTGGTGTGGCTGCAAACGTCGCCTACATGGTCGTTCCCGGCTTCACGGTCACAGCCGAGGTCGATTACGACCACTACGGCAACTCTGGCCTCGGCCCTGCCGAGCCTACCGCCGTCAAGGGCACGAGCAAGCCGAACAGCGTCGGCGGCATTCTCCGCTTACAAGGCTCATTTTGAAATCTCTCCAGTCGCGAGCATGGCAAAGGCACTTGCCTCGACAACGCACGCATGGAGAGCTTCGTTCGCCATCTTGAAGTCTGCATCGACCGTCCACGGCCCATCGTACCAACTAGAAACTGAAAGTTATGAGCCCTGTGTACTACACCTAGCCCTTGACCTGCCCGATGAACCGGCCAGGGGCCGTCAGTTCAAATTCGGGGCCGTTTAGAGGGCAGTGTGAGGCCGTGTTAGGTAAGCGCCACTGCAATGTCGAGGCCGCGACACGCCTGTCGCTTTGGACGGCTGGAATTGCCCTTCGCGGCGCCATTCATTCTCTCAACATTTACGTGATAATGCACGCTGAGTCCGAGCCGCGTGGCAGCACCCATCCTAGGTCACTATCGGGGGGCCTTAAACCTGAACAGCTCCATCGTCGCGGCTGCTGCGGAAGCAGGAGCTATCACTGGGACCCGCACTGGTGCTTGTCAGCCGCTGAGCCGCTACTTCGTCTTAGGAAGAGCATTGTCTTTGCCAAAAGCCGGCCAGTATTTCGAGATTGCCAGTGTGGCGCCGGCTGAAGAGAAATGACCATAGTCGAAATATAAAAACTCTCCTCTATCGGAATAGGCGCAGCGTCCTGCGCTGCACAGGAATTTCAGCGGATCGATGAATGTGGCGCCTTTGGTAAATGAGCGCACACGTTCGTTGATGTCGGGGTCCATCGCGATCGGCCAGGATGTATCGTCCAGATTTTGGCGCTTGGCGAAGAACGCAATTCTCCGGACGTCAGTTGGGAACTGCGGAGACTGGCCGATGACAAACACGCGCACGCCCAGGGCACGAAGCGTAGCGATTGTTTGCTGAAGACCGTCGAAACCTCTGACCTCATAGTCACTCCATCTACCGCTGAGGATAACCGTCTTGATGTCCGCTTCCAAGATGACGTCCAAGGCCTTGCGATTGAACCGGACACAATCAAGACGATCGTAAGGGTAGTAATAGAGTATCGGCGCGCAGCTGGCGTACGTATATTCAACGATGTTCGCCTGCAATCGATTTATGTTAGCACCCAAGCCGGAAACATAGTGCGCGGCGAAGGAGTCGCCCCACAAAAAAACCGTTGTTGGAAAACCGCTGGTGCGCGTGCAATCCTCCATATTCCAGCTTTCGATCCGGCTGGTGCCCTCGTTGAAACAGATGCCATTCCTCCAGTCCCCGACGGAAATGCGCCGCTGGACATAGTCCGGAAACCGTTGCGGAAAGCCGTTGCCGAGCGCCCCCGCCGCTCCGCCGGCACAAAGGACAACGATCGCGAGCGCTGAAAAGGCGAAGATAGGCCCCGGGGAGGTGAAGGCCCTCTTCTGTCGAAACGGCTGCTCTACAAACTTCCAGGAGAATGCAGCCAATGCGAGGCTTGCCACCAACATCGCACCGGTCATCAACGGATCGAGTTTTTGGAACGAAAGATAGTGCGCGAACGCATTGAGAGGCCAGTGAACAAGATACAACGAATACGAGATGAGCCCAATCCAGACCAGCGGCCGGACTTCGAGCATGCGGGTGGCGACCGTCGAGGGGGTATTTTGGCCAACATAGATCAGAAGGGCCGTTCCGATGCATGGATACAAGGCGTTGTAGCCTGGGAACGGATCACTCGCCGAAATCGCGAAGAACCCGATGGCGAGAAGGCCAAATCCGGCCACCCCCACCGACTCCATCAGGAATCGGTTGCCCAGCGGCGAGGGGCATTTGAGCATGAGCAGGGCGCCCAACATGAGTTCCCAGATTCGGGTCGGCAGCAGATAGAATCCGGCGGTGGGTGCCAGCGATGTCGCCATCACCGCCACTACGAAGCTGCAGAGAATTATCGGAAGAAGTGTCGTCAGCCAGCGCTTCCCGATGTAGCGATAGATTAGGAACATCAGGATTGGTGCGAAGATGTAGTACTGCTCCGCTACGGAAAGCGGCCAGGTGTGCAACAGTGGTAGAAGCGCGGCATCGATAGAGAAGTAACTTGACGTTTTCCAGAAGAAAACGTTCGACCAGAAGGTCGAGGTAGCTATGATGCTAAGACTGAATCCGCGCAGATCCGGTGGCAGAAGAATGAACAATGCCGCAATGCAGGTGAGAAGCATCACAAAGACGAGCGCCGGCAGAATGCGCCGGGCACGGCGCCAGTAGAAGTTGACGATGGAAAATTGGCCGCGTTCAAGGTCATCCAGGAGGCTTCCGCTGGTTAGGTAGCCGGAGATGACGAGGAAGATATCGACCCCGCTAAAGCCACCCGGGATCGCCGAAATTCCGAAATGAAAGAGTACGACCGGAAGTACAGCAACGGCCCTAAGGCCCTCGATATAGCGCCTATATTGCATCCAGCGGTTCCTTTTATTTTAGATCAGGACGCGATTGGAAGCTTTCAATCTCCGGTAGGAGTGCTGCCGAGATAAGGGCGGTATCAGCCACCTTTATCCGTCCCGAATGTTCTGTAAGTTGCAACTGGTACAGAAGCACGATCGCCATCGCCGGCCTTGACGGCCTGATTGTCGAGCAGATCGCGCGGATCGTTGACCATCACGGCCAGGTTATATCCTGTCGAACAACCAAGCGGCTGTTTGAAGGATTCTCCATTGGGTGAGGCACCATATGAGGGACAGACCGGCGGACGGGCGTGATAGACAATCGCCTCAATTCGCACTGAGCCGGCGTCGTGTTGATCGCGCAATTGAATGTTGTCTTCTTCGATTGCCAACTGCCTGGCCTGATGGGCTACCCCTGCGCTGAGCTGGGGCGAACCGCTGATGAGGAGGTGGATGGCATCGAACCGGCCGCGACTGGCCTTGTCTAGGAAAACACGCAAACGCTGCCGTTCGGAAGCGCGCAGGCTTTGCAACGTCAGGACGGTGGTCTCCTCTCGGACAAGCATTGGTGCCGATGGTTCGACATCAACTGGCGTAGTGCTTGTGCAGCCACTTACGCTTGGTGCCAGAGCGACAAAGACGATTATAAAACGCAACATCTTTGGATGACACTATTCGATGATGAAGCCGAGACCGCCCTGGGCGCTTGGCGCGCCCGCACGGATAGCAGCGCGGTCTCGCGGGGGACTTGTCACGGAATTCGTCGGAGCGCCCCCTCCGTTCAAAGCCGGTGCCGCCCGCTCGGTCGGTGCGCTCATCTGGTTTGGGTTGGAGCCTGGTCTTACAATGTAAGGCGTAACTAGAATGACCAGTTCTGACTCCTCTTTTTGAAACGAGGTCGAGCGAAAAAGCGGTCCCAGGATCGGCAGTTCTCCGAGCCAGGGAAAGGCCCTGACATCATTGTTGACGTTCCGCCTGATTAGACCGCCGATTGCGAAGCTCTGGCCGCTGGCGAGTTCGACGACCGTATCGGCTCGGCGCGTGGAAACTGCCGGCACGGAAATTCCGTTGATTTGCACGGCACCTTGCGTCGACAGTTCACTGACTTCGGGCGTTACGTGAATGTTGATTTGATTGTTGCTGAGAACTGTCGGCACAAATTCCAGACTGACGCCGAAGTGACGGAATTCAACCGATACCTGCCTGTTTTCCTGCAGGACAGGAATGGGAAATTCGCCGCCCGCGAGAAAGCTGGCCTTTTCACCCGACATAGCGGTGAGGTTCGGCTCAGCCAGGACGGAAGCTATATGCTCCTTGGCGAGCGCGTCGAGAACCGCGCTGACGTTGACGGCACCGTTGTCGAATCCGATTTCTGCTGTACCGCCACCCTGGGTTGAACCAGACCCAGCGCTTGCAGCGCTTCCGCTTAGAACGCCCACTTTGAAATTGCCGATTTGACCGAAGGCGGACAAGTTGACGCCGAGTGACTTCATGGCGCTGCGTGAGACTTCGGCTACGCGCACGCTGAGGTTAACTTGCAGGGATCCAGCGACCTTGATGTTGTTGACGACTTGCGCTCCGTCGCCCAGATATTGCTCAGTGACTCTTTTTGCGGTGTCGGCGACCTCTGCGTCGGGCGCCGTCCCGCTAAGGATTGCGCCGCGCGGCGTATAGTTGACGCGGATGGGATAGTCGCCGACCTGCTCCCGCAACATGGCGCGTAAATCCCCGATCGGTTGCGTGACAACGATACGCAATTCGGCGAGAGGCTCGCCATTGCCATCCAAGGCGAATAGACTGGTCCGCCCCGATTTCTTGCCAAAGACGAAGATTGTTTTGCTCGATGGCGCCTGAAAATCCGCGATCGTGGGGTCAGCAACAAAGATGGTCGTGGCTGGCGCGGGCAGATGAACGGTCTCCCCGAGCGAAGAGGAAAGGGTCAGCGTGGCGTTGATGCTATTCGAAGCCGCATGCGGCGGGCCTTTGTCCTGCTTGTTTTGCGCCGCGACACCAAGTGGGAAAGTCACAATAAGCGCGCAGAGGAGATGGCCCAGGTAACGGGGCACTGCAGGTCTTGTAACCTTGTTGGCGATCGCCCGCCAATTGAGCGCAGGGCAAGGATGTTGAAGGATCAGCAAAATAGATCTTCTTTCGATTCGACAAACTATGCGGATGAGGCGTCAGTCAATTCTAGGATGTAACCAATGCCTCGGATGGTCTTGATCCGTGGCGTTGCACCTGATCTGGTCAGATGTCCCCGTAAACGATAAATTCCGACTTCAAGCGCGTTGGCAGACACGTCGTCGTTGAATGAATAGAGGTGATCTTCCAATTGCGCACGGGGCACGATGCGGCCTGCCCGGTTAAGCAGGTGCTCTAGAATACAGAGTTCGCGACGTGCGATCATCATTGGGTGCCCATCAACGAAAACCTGGCGGGCGACCGGATCAAAGTCGAGATTGCCAAATACGAGCCTCAGGTCGGTCATCTGTGTCGCCCGGCGCAGAATGGCTCTCATTCTGGCAATAAGCTCATCGGTAGAGATGGGTTTGAGCAGAAAGTCGTCCGCACCACCGTTGAAGATCGCAATTCGCTTATCGAGATCGTTAAGGCTGCTCATAATGACGGCAGGAACTGAATGCCCGTGGGTCCTCAACTGCCTCAGCCAACCCAAGCCATCGCCATCTGGCAGAGCCAATTCCAGCAGGAGAATTTCATAGCTGGCGCAAGAAAATGCACTCGAAGCCAGTTCCAGAGTACCAACGACATCAACGACGAAGCCGCCATCCCCGAGCGCAAGTCGCATGGCGCGCGCAAGATCCGCATGATGATCCACGAGCAGCGTTCGCATTTCATCTCCTCTCGAAGAGGGACGGCCCATCGAACGCGTCACCGGCGGCCATCTGATCGGAGCACACGGCGCGCAACTCGTCGCAGCTCTCGGAACTGGTCCGAGTCGGAGGGACATGCAAGTCGCTCGGTGGCAATAGGCGCGGGTGAGGACCAACTGACGGGCTCAAATACGCCGGTCGGCGAACCCACGAGGCCAGCAACCCGCGTGCGATTTCTCGTTGCATCATCTCTCCTACGTGCAGCCCCTGCGCTCGCAAGGCAGCGTCGCGGCTCAGAGCCCGATTCCCAGAGAGGGTAGGGTTAGCTTTCGAGAAACTGATTGAACAAATCGATTATTTGGATCGAATGCATCCACGGTATGGATGCAGCGCCCCATCTTCAACGACTGCGGCGTCCTGATGCACTGTTGTGTCTGTCGTGCTCTGCTTTTTTCGCTGTCCTTCAAGGCTGGCGAGCCTGGTGGAACCTGCGCGTCATTGGCTTGGTAGCTTGAATGCTCAACAACGGAGCGCCCTGCGCAAAGCCGCTCTCATTTCCAAAAAGCCTTGCAATCTGGTTGGAGCACTTCGCGCTCGACACCAAAAATAGGCGAGGAAAACTGACGTCTGACAGGGATGTACATGCAACAGCCGATTTGCGGCACCAGCAAACGACCGCGTTCAGGCTGAAGATCGACGACCAACGGCTCCTCGATTTCCGCACCGACCGCTTTTACAAGCTCTTCCTGTGCGGGCGGATGCCGGCAAACAGCAGCACAGGGTCAGCGAAACCGGGAGCGGGCCTGCTTGATCGCCATGATCACATTGCCGCTGTCGCGCGTGCGGAGCGGAATGCATTCGGTCCAGCCGGCGGCAATCCCGGTCAGCACCATCGTCTGCACGAAGCTCCCTGACGAAGACGTGCCCGAATGCGCTCAACAAAGCCGGGCGGCGGATCTTTCCAATCGCCGAAGGTGCGGGCTGGCACCGAGCGGCGAACTGCGAACTCATTCCTGCCCGGCGGCGCTGGCCGCCGCGAGCGTCGATGCGGACCCAGCCGCTCCGAATCCTCCCACAACACGATGAGCGCGTCGCGGACATCGCTGCCGTAACAGCGGCTGCGGCTCTTGCCCGCAGACGGCCTCTGCTCACGACGGTTCATAAGACGGATCGCGCGCTTGCGAATAATAGCCGGTTACCGCCTCGAACTCATCCAGAATGCGCCGCTTGTCAACGCCGCAATAAAGCTCCACGATCGCCGCTTCACCGTATCGCCATGCTGAGCCGCGCCATCTTTCCCCCGAACCGGAATGGCACGACCTGTCCATCCCCTTTGGAACAGGACACTATTGGTAACATTTGCTTGAGGCAATGCGGCTCGTTGCCTTCCTTTTCGCTGACCGGAAGGGTACCGGAAGTCGTCTATCGCATCTTACCCGCTGAAAGCGGCAACACCTCGACCTCAATCGCAGATCATAGGAAATAGACGATCGCGTCGGGGCCTCAGCATCGGTTCACCGGGTTTCCGTCATCGACTGAAGCGAATTGCCCCATCGACCGTCACCGGGTGGGCCGCGATACGTCGCCGTATATGATAGCGAGCGCACGTAGCGGAGCCATAGCTCTCCACCCAGCCATGTTCCCCTAGTTGGAAGATGTCCGGCGGACCAGAGGTGCTGTCGTCAGCTTTTCCTGAATAGCGGCCAAGGCAATCCCTACCAGTCCATCACCACCTTGCCGGAACTGCCGCTCTTCATCGCATCGAAACCGATCTGAAAATCGTCGATGCCGATGCGGTGGGTGATCAGGCCGGAGACATCCAGCGGGCCCTGCACAAGCGCGATCATCTTGTACCAGGTTTCGAACATCTCGCGGCCGTAGATGCCCTTGAGATGCAGCATCTTGAAGATGACCTTGTTCCAGTCGATTTCGAAGCCGGTCGGCGCAATGCCCAGAATGGCGATTTTGCCGCCATTGTTCATGGTGTCGATCATGTCGCGGAAAGCGGGGGCGGCGCCCGACATTTCGAGGCCGACGTCGAACCCCTCGGTCATGCCGAGCACCGGCATGACGTCGCGCAGCTTCTCCTTCGAGGCGTCGACGACATGCTGGACGCCGAGTTTCTTGGCTAGCGCCAGCCGCACCGGGTTGATGTCAGTGATGACCACTTTGCGCGCGCCGACGCATTGGGCGACGAGCGCGCCCATGATGCCGATCGGCCCGGCGCCAGTCACCAGCACGTCCTCGCCGACCAGATCGAAGGACAATGCGGTGTGGACGGCATTGCCCAAGGGATCGAAGATCGCGGCAATCTCATCGGGCACATCGTCGGGGATCGGCACGACATTGTGCTGCGGGATCGCCAGATATTCGCCGAAGGCGCCTGGACGGTTGACGCCGACGCCGAGTGTGTTGCGGCACAGATGCCCTCGCCCGGCGCGACAGTTGCGGCAATGGCCGCAGACGATGTGGCCTTCGCCCGATACACGCTGGCCGACCTTGTATTCGGTGACCGCTGCGCCGAAATCGGCAACGGTGCCGACGAATTCATGGCCCGTCACCATCGGCACCGGCACCGTCTTCTGCGCCCACTGGTCCCAATTGTAGATGTGCA
>NZ_RZQT01000065.1:0-36420 GCF_003998485.1 Mesorhizobium sp. M7A.F.Ca.CA.001.04.2.1 | reverse complement strand
GAATTGTAGATGATGATGAGGTCGATGCCACCGGCCTCCTCGGCCTTCGCCGACAGGCCGGTGCCGGCGCCGCCGCCGACGATCGGCACGCCCTTGTCGATCATTCCCCTGAATTTCTTCAAGATGTCCTTGCGCGGTATGGCGGGCATTTTTTGAGGTCTCTCACTGTCTGGCGATGTCGAGGAAGGCCGCTGTTGCTGCCTTTGCGAATTCCGGGTCGTTGATATGCAGCGGCAGGCGCGTCACGCGGCGCTTGCCGTTGGGCTTGATGGTGCGCTCGATGGCATCGAACAGAACGGCGTCGGCTTCCGGGTCGAAGAAGGCGCCGCCTTCGATGTCGAGCGCCGAGACGCCTTTTTCCGGGATGAGAAAATGCACCGGTCCCCCGCAGCGGGCGAGCCTGGTGCCGATCCACTCGCCGATCGCACGGCATTCGTCCGCCGTGGTGCGCATCAGCGTGACATTGGGATTGTGTTCGTAGAACAGCCGGTCGCGATAGTGTTCCGGGATGGTCGAAGGCGCCCAGAAGTTCACCATATCGAGCGCGCCGACGGAGCCGACATAGGGCAGCCCCGTGCGTGCGACGGCGCCGAAACGATCCTCCGTCGCCGGCAGCACGCCGCCGAAAAGAAGATCGCAGACTTCGGTCGTGGTGATGTCGACGACGCCGGACAGCAAGCCGCTGTCGGCCAGCTTTTCCATGCTGCGGCCGCCGGTGCCGGTGGCGTGGAAGACCATGCAGTCATATCCGGAACGGAGCTGGTCGGCGATGGCGGTCACGCAAGGCGTGGTGACGCCGAACATGGTGAGGCCGATCGATGGCTTGCCGTCGGGCGGTGGCGCCGGGCTGGCCGCCATGCCTGATATGGCTTGAGCCGCGTTGTGCAACACGACACGGGAGAGCCGGTTCAGTCCGGCCATGTCGGTCACAGAAGGCATCATGATGATGTCGGAGACATCGACGTAGGGAGCGGTATCGCCGGAGGCGAGCGTCGAGACCATGATCTTGGGCAGGCCGAGCGGCAGGGCGCGCATGCCCGACGTGACGATCGATGTGCCGCCACCGCCGCCGATGCCGATCATGGCCGCGATGTCGTTGCGCGATTGGGCAAAGCGGGCGAAGGCGATGCCCATTGCGGCGACCGCGGCGCCGCGATCATTGCCGCCGAGCACGGTTTCACGGCCGCCGGGATGATGGTCGGCGATTTCCCTCGCGCTGATATCGACGGGGATGGTTGCGTCGCGCGTTCCGACATCGACACGACAAACGAGGGCGCCCGCAGCAGTGATCGCATCGGCCAGGAAGGCGAGTTCCTCGCCCTTGGTGTCCGCGGTCCCCACCACATAAATACGCTTCATTGCGCTCTCCCAATCTTGGCAGGCGCGATGCCGCCCCCATCGCTCATTGCCCGGGCCACTCGACGATGCGGACGCCATTGCAAATTTTTGAGACGCGCGTATCGTATTGGTATGAATGTCTCACGTCAACAATCCGCTGCGAGCGACGAGGCTGAACGGGCAACCGGCCCAGTGCCCGAACGTGGGCCGCGCGCGCGGACCAAACGGCTGATGCTGGAGACGGCAACAAGGCTGATGCAGGCGGGCGTCACGCCCTCAGTCAGCGAGGTCGCCGAGGCGGCCGAGGTTTCCCGCGCCACCGCCTATCGTTACTTCCCGAGCCAGTCGGCACTGGTGCAGGCCGTCGTCGACGAGGGGCTGGGGCCAATCCTCACCTGGCAATCGACCTCCGCCGATGCCGAGCGCCGGGTCGCCGAGCTGTTCGACACGGCCATGCCGCGCATCGAGGCCTTCGAGGCTACGTTCAAGGCAGCACTGAAGCTGTCGCTCGATCAATGGGCGCGGCGTCAGGCCGGCACGCTGGGCGGTGAGCCCGCCTTTACGCGTGGCCACCGCATCGACCTGCTGAAGGATGCGCTCTCGCCGCTCAAGGGCCGTTTGCCGCCGCGCGACTTCAAGCGGCTGGCACAGGCGCTGTCGCTTATCTTCGGCGTCGAGGTGCTGATCGTGCTCAAGGATATCTGGGGGCTGGACAGCCGCCGGACGATGTCGGTCGCACAGTGGGCGGCCGGGGCGCTGGTGCGTGCGGCAGTGGCGGAATCGGTCGATGAAGGAGGCAGCTTCGATCCGAAGGCAGTCGTGAAATAGAGCCTAACTGGTTCGACCAGATTGGCATGCACACTACTGATCTTAGCGGTTGGGTGGGGTATTGGACAATACCCGATCATATCACTGAGTAGGAAAATCTTGGTAAAACAGGCAGATAAAGCGGTAATCCGATGGAAATGGCCACGTCAAGCTGCCAAGAAAGGGCTTGACGCGCATGCAAAATTGGTAATACCAGATTGGATCAGAAAAGCGGATCGAAAGTGAGGGCTGCGATCCATTTTCCGGCGGGGCGAGGAGGCTCGAAACCGGAAAGGTGCGATCACGGGAGGAACTACCAGGGCCGGCCACGTTGCCGGCTCGCACGATAAGGTAGAACGCGCACAAGGGAGGAAATCATTATGCGCAAGTTAGTGACCAGCGTACTTGCTGGTATCGGCTTAACGCTTGCCTGCGGAACGTCCGTTTACGCGCAGGAAAAGTCACTCACCATCTTCTGGGCTGAATGGGATCCCGCAAATTATCTGCAGGAGCTCGGCAACGAGTACGAGAAGCAAACCGGCGTCAAGATCACGGTGGAAACCACCCCGTGGGCCGATTTCCAGACCAAGGCCTTTACCGAGTTCAACGCCAAGGGCAGCGCCTATGACCTGGTCGTCGGCGACTCGCAATGGCTTGGTGCCGCCTCCGAGGGCGGTCACTATGTCGACCTCACCGACTTCGTCAAAGAGAACAAGGTTCTCGACAAGATGGCTCCGGCGACGGTCAAGTTCTACTCCGAATATCCCGGCAACAGCGGCAAATACTGGTCGATCCCGGCCGAGGGCGACGCCGTGGGCTGGGCCTACCGCAAGGACTGGTTCGAGGATCCGAAGGAAATGGAAGCGTTCAAGGCCAAGTATGGCTACGACCTTGCCGTTCCGAAGACCTTCAAGGAAATGACCGACATCGCGGAGTTCTTCAACAGGCCCGACCAGAACCGCTACGGCATCGCCATCTACACACAGAACCAGTATGACGGCCTGGCGATGGGCTTCGAGAACGCGCTGTTCTCGTATGGCGGTGAGCTCGGCGACTTCGGCACCTACAAGGTCGACGGCATCATCAACTCGGACAAGGCGGTGGCCGCGGCGGAAAACTACCGCAAGCTGTTCGGCTTCACGCCTCCGGGCTGGACCAACGCCTTTTTCGTCGAGAACAACCAGGCCATCACCGAAGGCCTGGCGGCGATGAGCATGAACTACTTCGCCTTCTTCCCCTCGTTGATCAACGAGGCGTCGAACCCGAACGCCAAGAACACCGGCTTCTTCGCCAACCCGGCAGGTCCAGGTGGCGAGCAGTTCGCCGCGCTCGGCGGCCAGGGCATTTCCGTCGTCTCCTATTCCAACAACAAGGAAGAGGCGATGAAATTCCTGAAGTGGTTCATCCAGGACGATACGCAGAAGAAGTGGGCGGCCCTCGGTGGCTACACCTGCAACAAGGCCGTGCTGGAATCGGCCGAGTTCCAGAACGCCACGCCCTACAACAAGGCCTTCTACGACACGATGTTCAAGGTCAAGGACTTCTGGGCGGTGCCGGAGTATGCGGAACTGCTGCAGCAGCTCAACCAGCGTGTCTATCCGTACATCGTAAACGGCGATGGTACGGCCAAGGAAATGCTGGATGCGCTGGCGAAGGATTGGGACGCCACGTTCAAGAAATACGGCCGCGGCCAATAACCGACATGTAGTGCGGAGGAGGCCTGCGCCTCCTCCGTTTTCTTTTTCAGGAATGGGAGCAGGTCTTGGCGACCACAATGATCACACCGCTGAATACCTCCTCCAGAGCCGCCTCTCGCGGCCTCAGCGACATTTCGATACGCAACCTCTTCATCATTCCGACGATCGTGTTCCTGATCGTCTTCAACATCTTTCCGCTGATCTATTCGCTCGGCTATTCCTTCACTGACTTCCGCGCATCGACCAATGCGCCGGCCAATTTCGTCGGACTGAAGAACTATCGCGAGCTCCTCAGCGACCCTTATATCTGGAACAATTTCGCGGTGACCGCGAAATACGTCATCGTCTCGGTCGTCGGTCAGGTTGTCGTCGGCTTTGGAACGGCAATGCTGCTCAATCGCACCATTCCGCTCAAGGGCCTGATCACGACATTGCTGCTCTTGCCGATGATGCTCTCGATGGCGGTGGTCGGCCTGTTCTGGAAGCTGCTCTACGATCCGTCCTGGGGTGTCATCAACTACGTGCTCGACCTCGGCAAATTCCAATGGCTCGGCGACCCGAAGATGGCGCTCTACGCGGTCGCGTTCACGGACATCTGGATGTGGTCGCCCTTCGTCATGCTGTTGTCGCTCGCCGGGCTTTCGGCGGTGCCGAAGCATCTTTACGAAGCTGCCGCGATCGACCGCGCCGGGCCGTTCTATACCTTCTTCCGCATCACGCTGCCGCTGGTCGCGCCGATCCTGATGATCGCGGTCATCTTCCGCACCATGGAAGCCTTCAAGACTTTCGATCTTGCCTATGTGCTGTCGACGCAGCCGAGCACGGAGGTGATTTCCATCCGTCTCTACAAGATGGCTTTCCAGGAATGGCAGACGGGGCGCTCCTGCGCGCTTGCCTATATCGTGCTGATCATGGTGCTGGCGATCACCAACATCTATGTGAAATACCTCAACAAAGTTAAGGAGCGCTGAGATGGCGGCCGTCCAGACTTCGGGTGAACGGGCGCTCAACAAGGTCGCTATTGTCGCCGTCCTTTTGGTGACGATCATCTTCCTGGCGCCGATCTACTGGATCGTGGCGACCTCGTTCAAGCCACGCAACCTGGCCACGACGATCCCGCCGACGGTGATGTTCGAACCGACCATCTCGCCTTTCGTCAAACTTTTCACAAAGCGCTCACAGTTGCGCAGCCCGCCGTCGGCCGAAGAATATGCCGCCGCCCCGTGGTGGGAACGCGTCGTGTTCGACGGCGGCGAGAAGATCGTGCGCGACGGCAAGGGCCAGGTGCAATGGTCGGGATATCCGAGCCGCTTCCTGAACTCGCTTATCATCGCCATCACCTCGACGGTGTTGGCGGTCGGCATGGGGACATTCACCGCCTATGGCTTCTCGCGCTTCAAGGTGAAAGGGGAGGCGGACCTGCTCTTCTTCATCCTGTCGACGCGCATGTTGCCGGCGGTGGTGGTCGCCATCCCGATGTTCCTGATGTACCGGGCAGTCGGGCTCAACGACACGCATCTGGGCCTGATCATTCTCTACACCGCCTTCAACCTGTCCTTCTCCGTGTGGCTGATGAAGGGTTTCATGGACGAGATTCCGAAGGAATATGAGGAGGCCGCGCTTGTCGACGGCTACACGCGCATGGAGGCGTTCTTCAAGATCGTGCTGCCGGAGGCCGCCACGGGCATCGCCGCCACCGCCGTGTTCTGTTTCATCACCGCATGGAACGAATACGCCTTTGCGCTGATCATGACCAACCGCCGCGCCCAGACCGCGCCTCCCTTCATCCCGAGCCAGGTCGGTTCGGGCCTGCCGGACTGGACGGTGATCGCCTCCGGAACCTTCCTGTTCCTGCTGCCGGTCGCCATCTTCACCTTCCTGCTTCGCAATCATCTGCTGCGCGGCATGTCCTTCGGAGCGATCCGCAAATGAGTTTTCGCGCCTTCAACCAGAAATACCTTGAGCCTGGGTCGCAGATACTGATGGTGCTCGGCATCGTCGCGCTCTGCCAGCCCTGGAACATGCTGCTGCACAGCTATGGCCTGACCATCATCCTGATCGGGCTCGTCGGCTTCAACGTAACCTCCAAGATCGCGCCCGAGGAGAAGGCCGGCACCGGCCAGGTGCGCAATCCGGGAGCACAGCATTGACCCAGATCGAGCTTCGCGGCGTCCAGAAATTCTTCGGCGCCGTCCAGGTCATCAAGGACCTGAACCTCAAGATCGCCGACAACGAGTTCATCGTGCTGCTCGGCCAATCGGGCTGCGGCAAGACGACGACGCTGCGCGCCATCGCCGGGCTGGAAACCATCGACGAGGGCGACATCTTCATCGACGGCAAGCCGGTGCAGCATTTGAAGGCCGCCGATCGCGACATCGCCATGGTGTTCCAGTCGTTCTCGCTCTATCCGCATATGAGCGTCTACGAGAACATCGCCTTCCCCTTGCGCGCCACGCGCAAGAGCAAGACGGAGATCGACAGCGAGGTGCGCTCCGTCGCCAAGACGCTGCAGATCACCGACCTGCTGGACAAGAAGCCGTCGGCGCTCTCGGGTGGCGACATGCAGCGCGTCGCCATTGGCCGCGCTCTGGTGCGGCGGCCGAAAGCCATGCTGATGGATGAGCCGATCGGCGCGCTCGACGCCAAGCTGCGCGAGGAGATGCGCGCGGAAATCAAGCGGCTGCACATCAAGCAGGGCTCGACCACCATCTATGTCACCCACGACCAGATCGAGGCCATGAGCCTGGCCGACCGCATCGTCATCATGCACGCAGGCGTCTTGCAGCAGGTCGGCACGCCCGACGAGGTCTATTCGCAGCCGGCAAATCTGTTCGTGGCGCAATTCGTCGGCAGCCCGGTGATGAATGTCACCGATGCGGCGGTGGCCGAGACGGCGTCCTCGGTTTCGGTGACGGTCGGTGGAGCCGCCGCCGGCTTCGAGTTCCCGCGAGCGCTGCTGTCGAAGCTCAACGGCCATGCCGGCGGCCAGTTGGCGCTTGGCATACGGCCGGAAGGCGTGCTCATCCGGCGCGAGGCGACCGAGGGCTTCGTGCCTGTCGACACGCATATCGTCGAGCCGCTCGGCTCCTTCGACATCGTCGATCTCAAGGTCGGAACCGAGTTGCTGCGGGCCCGCACCAAGAGCGGCTTCGTTGCCGGACCCGGTGAAAGGGTCTTCGCCAGGATCGACCCGACCCAGGCGCATTTCTTCGACAAGGCAAGCGGCAAGTCGCTCGAGGTGAGACTCTGATGGCCCATATCCAGCTCAAGAACATCTCAAAGACCTTCGGCAACCACACGGCGCTCACCGGGCTCGATCTCGATATTGCCGATGGCGAGTTCTTCGTGCTGCTGGGCGAGACGGGCGCCGGCAAGACGACGACGCTGCGGCTTATCGCCGGCCTGGAGAAGCCCAGCGAAGGCCAGGTCTTCATCGACGGCGTCGACGTTGCCGACTGGGGTGCGGCCGAGCGTGACGTGGCGCTGGTGCTGCAGCAATATTCGCTCTATCCGCGCTACACGGTGCGCGAAAATCTCGAATTCCCGCTGAAGCCGAAAATTCGCCGGCTACCCGACGCCGAGATCAAGGACCGTGTCGACCGTGCCGCCCGTACGCTGCGGATCGAGCATCTGCTCGACCGCAAGACGGATCGGCTGTCCGGCGGCGAGATGCAGCGCGTCTCGATCGGCCGCGCCATTGTGCGCAAGCCGCGTGTGTTCCTGATGGACGAGCCGCTGTCTGCGCTCGACGCCAAGCTGCGCGAGGCGCTGCGGACTGAACTGAAGAACCTGCAGATACAGCTCGGCGCCACCTTCCTGTTCGTCACCCACGATCAGATCGAGGCGATGTCGATGGGTGACAAGGTCGGCGTGCTCAACCATGGCCGAATCGTCCAGACCGGCACACCGCATGAGATCTACAACAATCCACGCGACACCTATGTGGCGAGCTTCGTCGGTTCGCCGCCGATGAACCTCATCGACGGCAAGCTCGTGAACGGCCGCGCGGTGATGGCGCCGCTGAATTTCGAATTGCCTTTTTCAGGGGGAGCCAAAGCGGGCGGGGCGACCGACGGTCGCCCGCTCGTCTTCGGCATTCGTCCCGAGGACGTCTATCTCGAGAGCGGCGCGCCGGTCGAGGCGCGTGTCCACGACGTCGAGAACCACGGCGTGGAAAAGATCCTGACGCTGCGCGTCGGAGACGCGACACTGCGTGCAACCGTGCCGGCCAGGACCGACGTCGCCATCGAGCAGGCGGTGCGCTTTGCCTGGAACCCCGACAAGGTGGTGCTGTTCGACAAGGGCAGCGGCGTCAGCTTGCGACACGCCTCGTAGCCGCATCCGAGCCTATTTCTGGAAGTAGGTTTCGTAGGGCGTGTCGTTGATCAGCAGGATCACGCATTCCGTGTCGGAGACGCAGGCGTCGTCATGCATCTCATTGGCTTTCTGGGTCCAGTAGGATCCAGGAGGCAGTTCGACCTTGGTCGCCTCGCCGCCATCCATCTGCCAGTGCGCCCACATCCCCTTTATGACCACCGCACGATAATCCGCGGTGTGCGCATGGACCGGTGCGCGCCAGTTGCCGGGAACCTTCAGCAACGTGCCTGCCGGACCCTTGGCCCGCTCGCCCCACAATGGGCCAAGACGATGCGGCTGGTCGGGTACTTCCGCCACATAGGGGATCTTGTCGGCCGGCAGGTAGCTGTCCTCGAGGGCAAAGGCGCGCCCGGGAACCGCAAGCATGACGGCGAGTGCGATGAGCTTCGGATGATTTGGCATTGGTTCTCCTCTTCGGACCGGCTTGCCGCCGGCCTCTCGCTGCCTGGTTCTGGCAAGCTATTGCATGCGGTTGGCCTGGCAATGGCATTGCGTCCGGAAGGCTTGGCAATTCATCCAGACCCGGCAATCCACGGCCACGCTGCGGCTGGTGCCGATGCGATTGATGCCGCGCGCCATGTCGATCATCCTGACCGGCGTTTCGCTGGCGACCGTCTGTGCGGCGCCGGTCGGCGCCTATGTCGGTGACATCTGGGGCTGGCGCACGGCCTTCATGATTGCGACCGTGGTCGCCGCCCTGGCGCTGCTGGTGCAGCTGGCCACCATTCCGAAATTGCCCCCCGTGGGTGTGGCAAGCTTCCGCACCTTGCTCGACGTGCTGAAGCGTCCGTCGATCAGGGTGGCGCTGCTGGTCGCTTCGGGACACTTTGCCGGCTTCACCTATGTCCGTCCCTTCCTCGAGAAGGTCCCCGTGCTCGACATCGAGACGATCTCGCTGGTGCTGCTGGCCTATGGCATTGGCGGCTTCTTCGGCAATGTCGCCGGCGGCATCCTGGCCGAGCGCAGCCTCAAGGCAGCCGTTGGGCTGGCGCCCTTGCTGATCGCACCGGCCGCCGCCTCGATGCTGGTTTTCGGAGCTTCGCCGACGATCGCCGCTGCCGCCGTTGCGGTCTGGGGCTTTGCTTTCGGCGCGGTTCCGGTCGGGCTGCAGAGCTGGCTGGTGCGGGCAGCACCCGACCAGGCAGAAAGCGCCGGCGGACTGATGGTGGCGACGTTCCAGGTGGCGATCGCGCTCGGCGCCGTCTTCGGCGGCCTGCTGGTCGACCACACCGGCGTCGCCAGTGCCTTCGCCTATTGCGGCGCGGCGACATTGCTGGCGGCCAGCGTGGTGTTCCTGCGCGGCCCGAAGCAGACCGAGTAGCCTCGCCGCAATCAGGCTTCCCTGACACCTGCGCGTCGGCCCGAGAACCATCACGGTTTTCGGTCGACGCCGTTGTGACGGCAGCAACGAACGAACTCAGGCCGACCGCCCGTCGAAATCGAAGACCGACAGAGTCGAGGGGTCGAGATCGGCAACCCAGTTGATGTTGATGTAGGCGCTGCGCTCACGGCCCTCGCGGACATCCTCCGCAAAGGGATGGATGCCGCAGGCCCGGCAGAACCGGTGCGCGATGGCATGATTGCCGAATGTGTAGGTGCCCAAATCGTCGGCCCAGGCCAGGACCCGCAAGGTCCCGTGCGGGATGGCACACAACAGGGCGCCCTTGCGCGAGCAGATCGAGCAATTGCACCTGATGGCACTGGTCAGTTCGGCTTTGAATTCGAAGGCGACCGTGCCGCAGTGGCAGCTGCCTTTGTAGAGCATCGGATTTTCCTCGCATTCGACAGGGTGCAAAACCGCCTGCGCCGGGTTAAGTCTCGGCAAGCCAGGCACTGGCCGCTATCCCTTAAGACGTTCAAGGCGTCCGGAGTCCGACACCGAAAATGCAATCCGTCCGTGATCATCTGGAAATCATCCTTGCGCGCCTCGCCGCCCGTGCCGGCGAAGAGCGTGTGTTCACGAAGCTCTATGCCGAAGCCGCGAGGGCCGCGGCCGATGCCAGCGATGCGCGCAGCCAAGCCGGCGTGACGCTCGGGCCGCTCGACGGCACCATCGTCTCGATCAAGGATTTGTTCGATGTCGCCGGCGAGCCAACCACGGCCGGCTCGCTGATGCTCAAGACCGCAGCACCTCCGCTGCGCGATGCCGCGATCGTCAGCCGGCTGCGGCAGGCCGGCGCGGTTATCATCGGCAAGACCAACATGACCGAATTCGCCTTCACCGCGATCGGCGACAACCAGCATTTCGGCACGCCCGGCAATGCTGTGGACACCAATCGCATTCCGGGTGGTTCTTCCTCAGGCGCCGGCGTTTCCGTCGGCGAGCGCACGAGCGAAATATCGATCGGTTCCGACACCGGCGGTTCGATACGCATTCCGGCTTCACTCAACGGTGTCGTCGGCTTCAAGCCGACGGCGCGGCGCGTGCCGCTCGCCGGTGCGTTCCCACTGTCGGCCACGCTGGACTCGATCGGTCCGCTTGCCCGAACTGTCGCTCAGTGTGCCGCCGCCGACGCCGTGATGGCCGGTGAGGTGCCGGCCGCGCTGACGCCGATTGCCCTGGCAGGGCTTCGCATAGGCATTCCGCGCGGCGTCCTTTTCGAAGAGACGGAAGACGAGGTGGCGACCGCGTTCGACCGCTGCCTTGGCAAGATCGAGCAGACGGGCGCGCGGATCGAGGATCTGTCGATCGACGATCTGCTTGCCGATTTGCGCGCGGCCACCAAGCGTGGTTCGATCGCCGCGATGGAAGGGGCCGAAGTGCATGCCGACTGGCTGGCGACAGGAGCTTCGGTACCGGTCGACCCGCATGTCAGCGGACCTTTGTCGCGGGCAGCCATGCTGCCGACGCCTGTCTACATCCGGGCAATGCGCCGTCGTACAGCGCTCGCCGCCGCCATGGACGAGCGGCTGTCCTCGGTCGATGTGCTGGCCTTGCCGACCACACCGGTGACGGCGCCGACTATCGTCTCGATGTCTGACGACGCCGGGTTGCGTGACCGCACCGAAGGCCTGCTGCTGCGCAACACGCAGGTCGCCAACCAGTTCGATCTCTGCGCGATCTCGCTGCCGATGCCGGGCACTCAGCTGCCCGCCGGCTTGATGCTGGTGGCGCGCAACGGCCATGACCAACGCCTGCTGCGCATAGCAGCAGAGGTGGAGCAGCTGCTTGGCGCGTGAGCAGGGCTGAACCGCCCATCAGCGCGACGAACAGTGCTTGCGTTCGCTGTCCTTGGCGGTCCGTACGATACGGGTCGCGACCAGCCAGGGCAGATTGTACTCCTTGCCGGTGATCGTCTGGGTGCGGTGCTCGATCGAGCCCCTGACGACGATCTTGCCTGCATAAAGCGCGTCGGAAAGATCGGTTATGGCCTTGTCGGCCTGCGGCAATCCGCTGGGGTCGATCGACACGCCCTTGATGATCGCCCCGGTGGCAAGGTCGAGTGCGCTGTTGGACGGGCAGGGCGCCTTGAAGCAGCGCAGCCCGTTGTCGCAATAGACATAGCTGCTTTCGGCCGCGAATGACGGAATGGCGCAGAGCGAACAGGCGGCGACAATGAGGGATGTGAGGCGGAACATGGGTCTCAACGTCACGAAGAATTGGGGCGAAACCGCGATGTGCTACACGCTCGCCGGGAACCGCTGCCGGTAGTGATCGACCACTTCCGGATTGCGCAGATTGACCGGCAGTTTGCCCGCCAGCACGAGCAAGGCTTCGCCCGCCGCGCCGACGCCCATGCGCATCATCGATTCCTCGGTGATCCCCGCCATGTGCGGCGTGACGATAACATTGTCGAAGCCGAAATAGGGATGGTTCGACGGCAGCGGCTGCGTCGCAAACACGTCGAGCGCGGCGCCGCCGATGCGCCGTTTCTGCAAGGCCTCGATCAGCGCGTCGTCGTCGACGACCGGTCCGCGCGACACGTTGATCAGCAACGCCTGCGGCTTCA
This sequence comes from Mesorhizobium sp. M7A.F.Ca.CA.001.04.2.1, assembly GCF_003998485.1. Lineage (NCBI taxonomy): Bacteria > Pseudomonadati > Pseudomonadota > Alphaproteobacteria > Hyphomicrobiales > Phyllobacteriaceae > Mesorhizobium > Mesorhizobium sp. M7A.F.Ca.CA.001.04.2.1. The sequence goes on along the minus strand of NZ_RZQT01000065.1, from coordinate 24,251 downwards.
TGCGGGCGATCCGCTCACGGTTGATCAGGCCGCGCGTTTCCGGCGTCAGCGGGCAGCACAGAACGATGATGTCGCTCTGCTCGACGAGAGCGTCGATCGACAGGAAGCCGACCTTGTCCGGCGCCGGCTGCATGCTGCGCGTCGTTGCCACCACCTTCAGGTCGAAGCCGTGCGCGGCGATATGGCCGACCGCCTGGCCGACGGCGCCGAGGCCGACAATGCCGATCGTCTTGCCGGCAAGCTCGCTGTTGGCGTTGGCGTGCTCGCGGCCGGCAAGCCAGCCTTTGGCGCGCAGGTCGCGATCGACGACGCGGAAGTTGCGCAGCAAGGCGAGGGCCACGAACATGACGTGTTCGGCAACCGAGCGGGCATTGACCGCCGGCACATTCGCCACCAGCACGCCGGCGGCCGTCGCTGCTTCCATCGGGATCATGTCGAGCCCGGCGCCATGACGGATTGCCGCCCGCAGCAGCTTTGCGCCGTCGAAAAGCTGTGGGGGCAGCGGCGCACGCACGATGACGATGTCGGCATCTTTCGCTTCGGCGGCCAGCGTGGCCGGATCGATGGCGGAGGCGACGACGAGCTCGCCGGCGCCGGAGAGCATAGCCGAGGCGCGCGGGTGCAGAGGGTGCGTCGTGAGGATACGGGCCATGTCGGTCAGGCTTTTTCGAGCGCCGGGCTTTGCGGCTCCTCGCCATGGCCCTCGATCAGGCCCTTCCAGTAGCTCTCAGCGCCCTGCAGATGGGCGCTCATCAGCGCCTGTGCGAGATTGCCGTCGCGGCGCAGCAGCGCTTCATAGATCTGGATATGCTCGGCATGCGAGCGCACGTTGCGCTCGGGGTCGTTGAAATAGATCGGCAGGCGCTGCTCGCCCATCATGTAGTAGACGCTGCAGACATTGTGGAAGACGCTGTTCTTGGTGGCGCGCACGATTTCGAGGTGGAATTCGCGGTCTTCCCTGGCAAGCCCTTCGCCGGCGGCGATGCGCTCTTCCGAAGCCTTCAGGATTTCGCGCAGCCGCTCGAAATTCTCCTCGGTGGCACGCGAACAGGCAAGTTCGGCCGCCTTGATCTCGTGGATCTTGCGCAGTTCGACCGTCTCGTAGATCTGGATCGGGTCGAGCGGGAGGCCCGCGCGGGCAAAGAGCGCCATGGCCTCCACACTGGCCTGCTTGGTGTCGATGTAGATGCCGGATTTGGCCCGGCGCTCAACGATGCGCATGGCCTCCAGGATGGCCAGCGCCTCGCGGATCTGACCGCGGCTGACGGCGAAATGCTCCGCCAGTTCGCGCTCCGATGGCGTTCGGCCGCTCTCCTTGTCCGAATGGGAGAACAGGTAGGCAGCGAGTTCCGCGAGAAGGTTCTTTTCTTTCATCGTCAACCGCGTTGCGCGTGCGCCTCCAGGAACCGCTCCGAAATGGTGAATCCCAGACCCGGTTTTTCCGGGATCGCTATCATACCGTCCCTGGCTTCGACAGTCTCTTCGACCAGATCATGGATCATCGGGTTGGCGCCGAGCGAATATTCGACGGTGAAACTCGACGGCGAGGCGGCGCAGACATGCAAGCCTGCGAAAAAACAGGGCGCGCCGGCCCACAAATGCGGTGCAAAGCGCAGATTGAAGGCGCTGGCGATGGTGCCGATCTTCATCGCCTCGCTGATGCCGCCGCAGAAGGCGGGATCGGGCTGGAAGATGTCGGCGGCTTTGAGCACGGCAAGGTCGCGGAAGGCGTAGCGGGTCGCCTCGCTTTCGCCGGTGGCAATCGGAACGGCGCCACTTGCCCGCACTTCGGCCATGCCCGGCTTATCGTCGGCGATGATAGGTTCCTCGAACCACGCCAGGTCAAGGTCGTTGACGAGATGGATGAAGCGCTTGGCTTCAGCCACCGTGTAGGTGCCGTGCGCGTCGACCATCAGTTCGACATCGGGGCCGAGCGCCTGCCGTGCGGCGCGCACGCGGGTGGCGGAAATGTGCGCCGCGCCGTCCATGGCGCCAACCCGCATCTTCAGTGCCTTGAAACCGCCCTTGGCGATATAGGACTTCAACTGCTCGCCGATGGCGTCGGCGGCCGCCCAGCCGCCAGACGCGTAAGCCGGCATGCGATCGAGCTTGCGGCCGCCGAGCAGCCGCCAGACAGGAACGCCAAGCGATTTGCCAAGAATGTCCCACAGGGCGATGTCGACGGCGCTGATCGCCGCGATGCTCATGCCGCGCCGCGCCAGCTGCGGCATGGCGTGGCCGCCGCGTGCGGCGCTGTCGTGGCGCACGCCATTGTAGAGCATCTCCCAGATGACGCCGATGTCGGCCGGATCGCGGCCAACCAGCTGCGGCCCGACCTCATGGTTCAGCATATGGACGAGCGCGCCGTAGCTGCCGGCACTGCCGGCGGCGTTCTTGCCTTCGCCCCAGCCGACCAGCCCGTCATCGGTCTCGATGCGCAGGATGGCGGCGTCGAAGGTCGTCACCTGACCGAAGTCGCTGCGGTGCTGCCGAGCGGCTTCGATCGGAACGCGGATCCACCAGGCTTGGACGGACTTGATACGCATATTCTTCCCCAGCCCTGCGCCGGTCAGGGCGGAAGGGCGAATTTCCCTGAGGCAGTCGACTACTTGATCAGCGGCAGCAACGTTTCGGCGTTGATGCGCATCTGGTCGGTGTAGAATTTCTCGGTGAGCACGCTGGAGCCGTGGTCCTGGATGAACTTCAGCTGTTCGGGCGAGATATCGACCGGATTGCGCTCGACCATGTCGGGATAGGGGGCCGCCGGCGTCCGGTCGACGGGCGCGACGAACTCGTTGGTCAGCGCGCCGTCGTAGCCGATCTCGCGCAAGGTGGCGACGATCTTCGGCCAGTCGATCTGGCCGAGACCGGCGGCGAAGCGGTTGTTGTCGGCGACATGGAAGTCGAACAGGCGCTTTCCGGCCTGCCGGATCGCGTCATAGACGTTAAATTCTTCCATATGGAGGTGGTAGGCGTCGAGGCAGACACCGCATTCGGGGCTGACCGCGTCGGCCAAAGCCAGCGCCTGGGCGCCGCGATTGAACAGATAGGTCTCGAAGCGGTTGAGCGGTTCAACAGCGATCTTGACGCCGACCTTCTTGGCGTGGGTGAAGCATTCGCGGGTGGCGTCGACGACCCACTTCCATTCCTCTTCCTCGGTGCCGTCAGGCACGACCTTGCCGACGGTCGCCGGAACCAGCGTGATGATCTCGCCATCGAGTTCGCTGACCATGGTCAGCACGTCCTTGACATACTGAACGGAACGCTCGCGCTGGCCCTGGTTCCTGGCTGCGAGGTTGCGCTCGCCCAGCATCAGGGTCACCGCGCCCCAGCAACGAATGCCATGCTCCTTCAGCAGCGCCCGGGTCTCCCTGGTCTTGTACTGCTCGGGTTCGCCGGAAATCTCGATCGACTCATAGCCGAATTTCTTGATGCGCTTGAGCGTCGTTTCCAAGGGTTCCGCGCGCATCCAGTTGTGCGTCGAAAGATGCATGGTCTGTCCTTCCCAACTCGTCTCTATGGTTCGCCTGCGACATGCATCGCCAAAAGGCGACACAAAGGTTCCTCCCCAAGGCGTTCCCAGCCTTTTCTCGCAAACTGGTTCGACCAATTGGGCCTGAAGCGAGGTCTACAGCAAATTATCCGGATCGGCAAGAAGCGCTGCGACGCAACTTTCGCTGTGGATTATTTCCTTGATTACATTGAGATATATATGCCTGCGCCGGGTGGTTTTGGGGTCATGATGGCGCATTGCAAGGCTTGACCAAAATTCCACATTTGGTAATACCAGAATAGCGGTGCGTGCAAGCACCCGTTGAGAAAAGACCAAAGTGGCTGGCCCTGTTTCCAATCGGCGCTATGCTCGGTCGCGAGAGAAATGAGGGAGGATGCCGATGCCGACGACAATGAAGGGCCCGGGGCTGTTTCTGGCGCAGTTCGCGGGCGACGTCGCGCCGTTCAACTCACTGGCGTCGATCACCAAATGGGCGGCCGGTCTCGGCTACAAGGGCGTGCAGATCCCGACCTGGGACGCGCGGCTGTTCGATCTCAAGAAGGCGGCCTCTTCCAAGGCCTATTGCGACGAGGTGAAAGGCATTTGCGCCGACGCCGGCGTCGAGATCACGGAATTGTCGACGCATCTGCAGGGGCAATTGGTGGCGGTGCATCCTGCCTATGACGCGCAGATGGATGGCTTTGCGCCGCCATCGGTGCACAACAATCCCGCAGCCCGGCAGAAGTGGGCTGTCGAGCAGATGAAGTTCGGCGCTAAAGCATCGCGTAATCTAGGCCTGAATGCTTCAGTGTCGTTTACCGGCTCGCTGGCTTTCCCTTACCTCTATCCGTTCCCGCAGCGGCCGGCTGGACTCATTGAGGAAGCGTTTGGCGAACTCGGCAAACGCTGGAAGCCGATTCTCGACGTGTACGAGGACAACGGCGTCGATGTCGGCTATGAAATTCACCCGTCTGAAGACGTTTTCGACGGCGCCACTTTCGAGATGTTCCTCGACGCGGTCGGCGGCCACAAGCGCTGCAACATCAATTACGATCCGTCGCATTTCCTGCTGCAGCAGCTCGACTATCTCGAATTCATCGACATCTATCACGAGCGCATCAAGGCGTTCCACGTCAAGGACGCCGAGTTCAACCCGACCGGCCGGCAAGGCGTCTATTCCGGCTATCAGAGCTGGACCAACCGCGCCGGGCGCTTCCGTTCGCTGGGCGATGGACAGGTGGATTTCGGCGGCATCTTCTCCAAGCTGACGCAGTACAATTATGATTCCTGGGCGGTGCTGGAGTGGGAGTGCTGCCTGAAGCATCCGGAGGATGGTGCGGCCGAAGGCGCGCCTTTCATCGAGCACCACATCATCCGGGTGACGGAAAAGGCATTCGACGACTTCGCCGCTGGCACCACCGACAAGAAGTTGCTGCGCGCCATGATGGGAATCTAGCTCGATTTTCCCTCCCCTTCGCGGGGAGGGTGGCCCAAAGGCCGGGTGGGTCGGTTCACACCGCGCTCTGCCTCAACGACCCCACCCGATCCGCTGCGCGGATCGACCTCCCCTCAAGGGGGTAAGCAACAGCGAGGAGCAAGATATGGTCGACGCATCGAAGTCGGAAACGGGAGGCGGCCCGATCCGCTACGGCATGGTCGGCGGCGGGCAAGGCGCCTTCATCGGCGCGGTGCATCGGATCGCGGCGCGGCTGGACAACGAGTTCGTGCTGGTTGCCGGCGCTTTGTCAGCCGACCCGGCCCGTGCCAAGGCCTCGGCCGCCGAACTGGGGCTCGACCCCTCACGCAGCTACGCATCCTATGCCGAGATGGCCAAGGCCGAGGCGAAGCGCCCCGACGGCATCGAGGCGGTGGCCATCGTCACGCCCAACAATGTGCATGTGCCAGCGGCAAAAGCTTTCCTCGAGGCCGGCATCCACGTCATCTGCGACAAGCCGCTGGCGACGACGCTGGCCGAGGCGAAAAAGCTTGCGGCGATAGTCGAGAAGACCGGCAAGGTGTTCGTGCTGACGCACAACTACACCGCCTATCCGATGGTGCGGCAAGCACGCGAAATGGTCGCCAAGGGCGTGCTCGGCGACATCCGCATCGTGCAGTCCGAATATCCGCAGGACTGGCTGACCGAGGATTTGGCGGCGACAGGCCAGAAGCAGGCGGCGTGGCGCTCCGACCCCAAGCAGGCAGGCGCCGGCGGTGCGCTGGGCGATATCGGCACGCATGCCTACAACCTCGCCCGCTTCGTCTCGGGGCTGGAACTGGACTCCCTGTCGGCCGATCTCGACGCCTTCGTGCCGGGACGGCTACTGGATGACAACGTCAACGTCATGCTGCGCTTCAAGCCTACCGGCAAGACGCACCCGGCCAAGGGCATGATCTGGGCAAGCCAGGTGGCGCCCGGCCATGAGAACGGGCTGAAGCTGCGCATCTATGGCTCGAAGGGTGGGCTGGAATGGGTGCAGGCCGACCCGAACTATCTCTGGTACACGCCGTTCGGCCAGCCAAAGCAACTGATCACCCGCAATGGCGCCGGCGCGCTGCCGGTGGCGGGCCGTGTCAGCCGCGTCCCGTCGGGCCATCCGGAAGGCTACCTCGAAGGCTTCGCCAACGTTTACCAGGAGGCCGCACGCGCCATCCGGGCGGCGCGTAAGAAGGGCGGCAAGCCGGCAAAGGATGTCATCTTCCCGACCATACAGGACGGCGTCGAGGGCATGGCCTTCATCGAGGCTTGCGTGAAGTCGTCGAAGAAAAATGGGGCGTGGACGAAGCTGTAGTCGCACGGCGGGTAACGAAGGCCCCCTCACCCGGATTGCCAGCCGAATTGCGAACGGCAATTCGGGGCAATCCGACCTCTCCCCGAGGGGAGAGGAGGAGGAGGAGGAGGAGGAGGAGGAGATGGCGCGACGCCAAGTCTCTTCTCCCCAGCGGGGAGAAGGTGGCCGCGAAGCGGCCGGATGAGGGGGCATGGCGCGAAGCTGGCGGAACAGCCAGTGCGCCGTCAAAGGGAGGGGGCTTCCATGAAAATCGGCATGTGCATGTTCTTGTGGACGACGGCGGTGTCGAAGAAACACGAGCCGCTGCTGCGCGACATCAAGGCAACCGGTTTCGATGGCGTCGAGATACCGATCTTCGCCGGCACGCCGGACGATTATAGAAAGCTCGGCGATCTGCTCGACCGCATCGGGCTGGAGCGGACTGCGGTTTCGGCCATGGGCGATCCGGCGATGAATTTGATCTCGGCCGACGCGGCAACGCGCAAGGCCGGTGTCGACTACATGAAATGGGCGATCGACTGCGCGCAGGCGCTTGGCGCCAGCACGCTGAGCGGCCCTCTGCATTCGACGCTCGGGTCCTTTTCCGGCTCTGGGCCGACGGCCGCGGAGAAGAAGCGCTCCGTCGGCTCGCAGCGCGCCATCGGCGACCATGCCGGCAACAAGGGCGTCACCATCGGGCTCGAGGCGCTGAACCGCTTCGAATGCTACCTGCTCAACACGATGGCGGACCTGTCGGAGCATATCGACGCCATCGACCGGCCGCACATCAAGGCGATGTACGACACCTTCCACGCCAATATCGAGGAGGCCGACCCGATCGGCGCCTACACGAAACACCGCAGGAATGTCGTGCATATCCATATCTCGGAGAACGATCGCGGCGTGCCGGGGCGCGGCAACATTCCGTGGACCGAAACGTTTTCCGCCATCCGCAAGAGCGGCTATGACGATTGGCTGACGATCGAGGCGTTCGGCCGCTCACTCAAGGATTTGGCGGCGGCGACCAAGGTGTGGCGGGATTTCTCAGAGACGCCGGACGCGGTCTATCGGGAGGGGTATAGGCATATCAAGAGCGGGTGGAAGAAGGCGGCTTAGGCGCCCTGGCCCATTTTCTATTTGCGTTTGCGGCGGTTGCCAGGTGGTTCCCCCACTCCGTCTCGGCTTCGCCGAGCCACCTCTCCCCCCTCCGGAGGGAGAGGAAGGAAGCCTCGGCCTGGGGGACACTCGGCCTAAGAGGACAGGCGTCGGCTCGGACAGCCTGGCGCTTTCCTCTACCCCGTCGATCGGGGGAGAGGTGTCGAGCGAAGCTCGACGGAGTGGGGGTCGATCCTTTGGCGCCGGTCGAGACGACTTGCGCGTCTGCATCGCAAGCCTACCCCTGCTCAGCCTGGATCCTGTTGTAGTCGTGGATGGTCCGGCTCAGCCGGCGGCGCAGGAAGTTGGAGATGTTGTCGAAGATGAAGACGACGAGCAGGATCAGCAGCACCATGTAGAAGACGTTGGCCCAGTTGGAGTTGGTGCGCATCGCTTCCCACAGCTTCAGGCCGATGCCGCCGGCGCCGACAGCGCCGATGATGGTGGCGCCGCGGGTGTTGGATTCCCACTGATAGAGCGTCTGGCTGATGAACACCGGCACCACTTCCGGCAGCACGCCGTAGCGCTGCACCAGGAGGCCGTTGGCTCCGGTCGAGGTAATCCCCTCGCGCGGCTTGTCGTCGATGTTCTCCAGCGCCTCGGAATAGGTTTTGCCGAGCGTGCCGACCTCTGTGAAGAAGATCGCCGCACTGCCAGCCAGCGGTCCCGGCCCGAAGGCGCGGGTGAAGAACAGCGCCCAGATCAGCATGTCGATGGAGCGCATGAAATCGAAGAAGCGCTTGAGCACCTGGTTGACCAGCCGGCTGGGCGTGATGTTGCGGGCGGCGAAGAAGGCCAGCGGGAAGGCGACGATGCCGCCCAGCATGGTGCCGAGAAAGGCCATGACGATGGTCTGCAGCAGCTTGGTCCAGACATCGCCATGCTGCCACTGGGCGTTGTTCCAGATGTTGTCGCCGGCCAGCGCCAGATTTGACGTGCCCGGTTTCAGTTCCGGCCCGGAGACGATCAGCGAAGCGACTTCGCTTGCCGACTTGCCGAAGAAAGGCGAACGCGTGTCGAAGATGAAGTTTGCCCAGCCTAGAAACCGCTTGCGTATCCTGACGCGGTCAACGGCGACGCGGGCCTCGCCGGCAAAGCCCATGTCGGCGACCACCTCATCCTCATGCGCGGTGATCCAGCCGGGAACCGGTCCCGAGATCAGCGGCTTGCCGGTGCCGAGTGCGACCGCAACGGTCTCACCGTTGGCAATTATCGTCGCTTGCGTCTTGGTGAAGGTAATCGACTTGGCGGTGCCGTCGATCAGGATCGTCACCGAACCATCGGCATTGGTCTTGACCCAGTCTGGATCCGGGTTCGGGCCGAGCACCGAGAAGCGTGGATATTTGGCAGTGATCTGCGGTTCGTCGAGGCGGAAGATCGGCTGCACATCGTAGCTGATCCACTGGGTCAGGAACAGCGGCAGGCGCTCCCAGTGCGATTCCCGCATGACCTGCGGCAGGTTGAAGAACCACAATGCGTACAGCAGGTAGAGAAAGATGCCGCCAAGCAGCATCAGCGGCCCGAAGCGCTTGTGGAACGGCCGCTGGAATACCTGCGGGAAGCGCTCTTCGATCGACTGGATCTGATCGGCGGTCATGGTGGCCATGGTCAAGCGCTCATCACGAAAGCCTGCTCGCCGACCAGCTTGCGGCGCAGCCAGGCGGAGAACTGGTCGACGATGAAGATCGTCGTGAACAGGAGCAGCACGAGGGCTATCGTCTTGGCGCCGAAGCCGCGCGAGATCGACAGCTTCAACTCCTCGCCGATACCACCGCCGCCGACCGCGCCCATGATGGTGGAAATGCGGACATTTATCTCAACACGCAGCAGCGTGTAGGACATGAAGTTGGGCAGCACCTGCGGCAGGCCGGCGAAGCGCACCCGCTCGAACCAGTTGGCGCCGACGGCCCTCAGGCCTTCCTCGGCGCGCATGTCGATGTTCTCGTTGATCTCGTAGAACAGCTTGCCCAGCGCGCCGATCGAATGCAGGCCGATGGCGATGATGGCAGCGATCGGGCCGATCGAGACGATGGCGGCGAACAGGCCGGCGATGACGATCTCGGGAAAGGCGCGCAGCAGTTCCATGAGGCGCTTGACGATCAGCCGCAGCACCGGATGCGGCGTCAAATTGCGCGCCGCGATGAAGGAGAACGGCACGGCGAAGACGAAGCCGATGAAGGTCGAGACCAGGGCCACGTTGAGCGTGGTCAGCATCAGCTCGAAATATTCGGGGATGTAGAAGCTGCCCCAGACATAGGAGCGGCCAAGCGGAAAATTGAATTCCTGGGTACCGGTGTCATGCGGGGAAGCGATGTCGAACATCGCCCGCCAGACATCGTTCCAGTCCTTGGGGACGAGCCAGCTCAGGAAATCCAGCAAATGCGGCAACCGGTCGAAGAAATGCCCGGCATTGGCCTCGTCGGCGAACCACATGGTGCTGCCGAGCGCAGTGATGAGCAGGCCGACACCGATGGCGGTGTAGAGCCGGCGCAAGGACGTCTGGCGACGCCAGGCGTCGGCCATCTGATGAGTGGCGCCGGAAGGGGCTGTCACGGAAAGGGTCATGATCGGACATGCAAGAAGGGCGGCGTTTTCTCGACGCCGCCCTTCCTGATTTCGCCGTTAGCCGCCGATGGCTGCCTTACGGGCTTCGACGATGACGTTGTAGAAGTCCGCCTTCACCGGGACGTAGCCGGTAAAATCGCCGCCCTCGACGCCTTCGAAGCATGCCTTGTCCTTCTTCGGCAACTGCGTGAAGAAGTCGGCGAGCTTGGCGGTCATTTCACTGCCGAGCGCGGTGCGCACGACCAGCGGGCCGTTCGGGATCAGGCCCGAGCGCCAAACTTCGACGAAGTCGTTGGGGTCGACAGCGCCCTTGGCGACTTCCTTGTGGAAGGTGCCCGAGGTGTAGCCGTCCTTGAAGTCGCCGATGCCGGAGGAATCGTCCACCGCCACGTCGACCTTGCCGTCACGCACGGCCAGAACGTTGTTCTCGTGGCCGCCGTTGAACTGGGTCGAGGCGAAGAATTTTTCGTTCGAAGCGCCGGTGTCCTTCGGGATCTGGGTCAGCGGGATCAGATAGCCGGAGGTCGAATCCGGATCGGCGTAGCCGAGTTTCTTGCCCTTGGCCGACTTGATGTCGGTGATGCCGGAGGATTTCAGCGCCAGGCCGATCGAATAATAGCCTGTGGCGCCGTCGGTCTGCTGGGTGGTGAGGATCGGGGTGACCGCCTTCGGGTCCTTGAGAGCGACGCTGGCGTAGCCGGAAGCGCCGAGTTCGGCGAAGTCGAGCGTGCCGCCGAGCAGGCCCTGGATGACGCCGTCATAGTCGGCGGCGGGGAACAGCGAGACCTTTTCGAAGCCGAATTCGGCCTTCAGATGGTCGGCGAGGCACTGGTAGTTGCGCAGCCGGTCGGTTTCGTTTTCGCCGCCGAGAATGCCGACGCGAAATTCCTTCATGTCGGCGGCATGGGCCATGCTGGTCGCCATGGCGAGCACGGAAACGGCGCCAAAGACCATCTTCCTGAACATTGGATATTTCTCCTGTAGGTTCCGGCCCCGCGCCGGCAGCGTTATCGATTTTGACAGGTGCCCTTGACGTGGGCTGGCGATCCCAACCGCTCTCAATATCCCGGGAATGCGGGCTCGAGCGGTCCGGCGGATGCGGCGATCTTTCGGCTGAAGGCAACGCTGGTCGAGGTGATGGCCTCGGAGATTTCCTGGCCATTGCTGTCGGCGCCGTAGACGAGGCGCACCGCCTCGCGGTTGAGCTCTTCCGGCGGGCCGTCGAAGACGACCTTGCCGGCAGCCATGCCGATGATGCGGTTGCAGTAGGTGCGGGCGGTGTCCAGCGTGTGCAGATTGGTGACGACGGTGATGCCTTCGCGCAGATTGATGTCCTGCAGCGAATCCATCACCACCTTGGCGTTGAGCGGGTCGAGCGAGGCGATCGGCTCGTCGGCGAGGATCACTCTGGGCTGCTGCATCATGGCACGAGCGATGGCGACGCGCTGCTGCTGGCCGCCCGACAAGGTGCCGGCGGGCTGCAGCGCGGTGCGGGCGATGTCGAGCCGCTCGAGTGCCGCGACCGCCTCGGCGCATTCGGCGCGGGAGAACATGCCGAACAGGTTGGTGATGGTCGAGCGGTGGTTCAGCTTGCCGAGCAGCACATTGGTCAGCACGTCGAGGCGCGGCACCAGGTTGAACTGCTGGAAGATCATGGCGCAGTCGCGCTGCCAGCGCCGCAGCGGCGAGCCGCTCAGCTTCGAGACCTCGGCGCCGTCAAAAAAAATCGACCCCTGGCTGGGATCGATGAGACGGTTGATCATGCGAAGGAGGGTTGATTTGCCGGCGCCCGAACGGCGATAATGCCAACCATCTGACCCTGCGGGATCGCGATGTTGATGTCGCTGACGGCAGTGTTCTTGCCAAATCGTCGGGTGACACCGCGGATTTCGAGCGTGGCGGAATTTGCTGGCATGGGGGCAGGTTCCAGTCCGGGACCATTGATCGTCAGGCTCTCGCCTAACGCAGCCACATGAACCTGCCGTGTCGCGATGATGTCAGTTTTGTTACGCTCCACAGGCCTTAGCTTGTCAGCCTGGCTTACCTGTAAGTTGCGCAAGGACCCACAGCATATAGAGTGGAGCTATCGCCGCCGTGAACAAAACACAGCCTAATATCATCAACGTTATTGAAGAGCCAACGTCGGATTGCCTCCAACGCTTAGCTGCAAGCTTAATCACCAAAATTCCCAACGCGACCAACCCCAGTCCAATGAAAAGAGGTATTACGACAATAAAGGTCACATATGCTCCATGGCTCTGGGTTGGGTGATTATTAGTTCGATGAAAGCACCATTCGCGTCAACCATGCTTCTCCAGAAATGCCTCTGCGGACAGCTCACGGAAGTCCTCAAGGCAAGCGCGCAGCCTTGCATGGTCCCAGTGCCACCAGGCCAGCGCCTGGTAGCGTTCGGCCGTGCGGCGATCGAAGCGCTCGCGGATCGGCTTTGCCGGCACGCCGGCGACGATCGTATAGGGCGCTACATCTTTCGAGACGACAGCGCCGGCGCCGACCGCGGCGCCATCGCCGATGGTGACACCGGGCAGGATGGTCGAGCCGTGACCAAGCCAGGTGTCGTGGCCGATGGTGACCCGCTTGGCGCGGCGTTGGGCGAAGAATTCGCTCTCGTGCTCGGCATCGTCCCAGTAGTCCGAGGCGCGATAGGTGAAGTGGTGCAGCGTCGGCCGCCAGGTCGGGTGGTTGGTGGCGTTGATGCGCACGCTGGCCGCGATGTTGGCGAACTTGCCGATCGTCGCACACCAGACCGAGCAGTCCTGCATCATGTAGGAATAGTCGCCAAGTTCGCTTTCCGAGACCCGGCTACGGTCGGCGATCTCGGTCCAGCGGCCGAGCGTCGAATTCTGTACATCCGCCGTCGGGTGGACCAGCGGCGTCTCGGATAATTTCCTGGTCATGCGGCGATTTTTCCGGGCGCGAAAGCGGTGACGTCGATGATGCGGTCGGCAACCGCCTCGCGTACATCGTGGTCATGGAAGATGCCGAGCAGGGCGACACCTGCAGCCTTCTTGGCGGCGATGAGTTCGATCACGACATCGCGGTTCCTGGCATCGAGCGAGGCTGTCGGCTCGTCGAGCAGCAGGATCGGATGCTCGGTGATGAAGCCGCGCGCGATGTTAACGCGCTGCTGCTCGCCGCCGGAGAAGGTCGCAGGCGGCAAGGCCCAGAGTTTCTCCGGCAGGTTGAGCTGCGCCAGCAAGGCGCGCGCCTTGCCGCGGGCAATCTCGCGATCCTCGCCGCGCTCGACCAGCGGTTCGGCGACGACGTCGAGCGCCGAGACGCGCGGCACGGTGCGCAGGAACTGGCTGACATAGCCGATCGTTTGCCGGCGTATGGCCAGCACGGTGCGCGGGCTGGCGGTGGCGAGGTCGATCAGCCCATCATCATGCGTGACGATGATCTGGCCTTCGTCGACGGCGTAGTTGCCGTAGAGCATCTTCAGGATCGAGCTCTTGCCGGCACCGGAAGGACCGCCGAGCACGGTGCATTCGCCAGCCCTGATCGAGAACGAGACACCGGCGACAACAGGCAGTTTGATGCCGTCGCGCAGGTGCATGGTGAAACTCTTGGCGACGTCGGAGACAACGAGGGGGGTTGCCATCAGAAGGGCCTCCAATTGTCGTTCGTTTGCGGGCCAACGCCTCCCTCTGCCTTGCCAGGCATCTCCCCCTCAAGGGGGGAGATCGGCAGCTTTCTCGTTGCGCTTGTTCTGCAACGTTGGAGAGTGGCGAAACCGAGGACGATAGCCAATCTCCCCCCTTGAGGGGGAGATGGCCGGCAGGCCAGAGGGGGGTGCCTTGGCGCCATCGTCAAACCTGCAGAATCGAGGAAACAAGCAATTGCGTGTAAGGCGCGCGCGGGTCGTCGAGCACGCGGTCGGTGAGGCCGCTTTCGACGACGCGGCCGTCCTTCATCACCATCATGCGCTGCGACAAGAGCCGTGCCACGGCAAGGTCGTGGGTGACGACGATGGCCGCCAGACCGAGATCGGTGACCAGACCACGCAGCAGGTCGAGCAGGCGGGCTTGCACCGAGACATCGAGGCCGCCTGTTGGCTCATCCATGAACACCAGGCGCGGCCCGGTGACGAGGTTGCGGGCAATCTGCAGGCGCTGGCGCATGCCGCCGGAAAAGGCGCGGGGCTCGTCGTCGATGCGGTCCTCGTCGATCTCGACGCGCGACAGCCAGTCGACGGCGGTGGCGCGGATCCTGCCGTAGTGACGGTCGCCGACCGCCATCAGCCGCTCACCGACATTGGCGCCCGCCGACACCGTCATGCGCAGGCCGTCGGCGGGGTTCTGATGGACAAAACCCCAGTCGGTGCGCATCAGGAAGCGGCGCTCGGCCTCGCTCATGCGGTAGAGCTCGCGGAACTGGCCGTCGCGCATGCGGTAGCTGGCGGTGCCGGAGCTCGGTAGCAGCCGGGTCGACAGGCAGTTGAGCAGCGTCGTCTTGCCGGAGCCGGATTCGCCGACGACAGCCAGGACTTCGCCCGGCCACAGGTCGAAGGAGACGTTGTCGCAGCCGACGCGCGAACCGTAGAATTTAGAAAGTGCTGCGACACGCAGCAGCGGTTCGTCGGTCATTGCGCCGGCTCCCTTGTTCCCGAGGCAAGATGGCTTTCTGGAGCAAGGTGGCCGCGATGGCCGTCCGCCCGCCGCTTCTCGCAATGGTCCGTGTCGGAGCAGACGAACATGTGACCGCCATGGTCGTCGAGGATGACTTCGTCGAGATAGACGTTCTCGGCCGCGCACAGCGCGCAGGGCTGGTCGAAGGTCTGGACCTCGAACGGATGATCCTCGAAGTCGAGGCTGACCACTTCGGTGAAAGGCGGCACCGCGTAGATTCGCTTTTCGCGGCCGGCGCCAAACAGCTGCAGGGCCGGCGAGCGGTGCATCTTGGGATTGTCGAATTTCGGCGTCGGCGAGGGGTCCATCACATAGCGGCCCTCGACCTTGACCGGATAGGCATAGGTGGTGGCGATGCGGCCGTGCTTGGCGATGTCCTCGTAGAGCTTGACGTGCATGAGGCCATATTCCTCCAGCGCGTGCATTTTGCGCGTTTCGGTCTCGCGCGGCTCGAGGAAGCGCAGGGGTTCGGGGATCGGCACCTGGTAGACCAGCACCTGGGCCGCCGTCAGCGGATGCTCGGGAATGCGGTGACGGGTCTGGATGATGGTGGCGCTGGCAGTGTCGGTCGTCACCGCGACATTGGCGACTTTCTTGAAGAAGGCGCGGATCGACACCGCATTGGTGGTGTCGTCGGCGCCCTGGTCGATGACCTTCAGCACATCGTCCGGGCCGATGATCGAAGCGGTGACCTGGACACCGCCGGTGCCCCAGCCGTAGGGCATCGGCATTTCGCGCGAAGCGAACGGCACCTGGTAGCCGGGAATGGCGATGCCCTTGAGGATCGCCCGGCGGATCATCCTTTTGGTCTGCTCGTCGAGATAGGCGAAGTTGTAGGTGGCGATGTCGGTCATGGCGATCACATCCACATTGTGCTATCGAATTGGCGTCCAGGACGCGGATACAGGGGCGAATTCAGATGAACTCGACCGGATGGATGCATCTCGGAATTCTGTTGGTGGTGTTCGCCGGCGTCGTTCTCTTCTTCCTTCGGCGCATGATTTTGCCCGGCCCCAAAGAAGGTTCTCAAGGTGAGTCCGTGGGCGTCGGGAATGGTGATTACTCCGGGTATGACGGCTATGGCGGTCATTCCCACGATGGTGGCGGCCATGGTGGCGTCGGGCACTAAATTCATTCCGCAGCCTCCGATCCCCTTGCATAGCGCGCCAGCCGCTCATTGAGCGTGCCTGTGTGCAGTTCGAACATGTGGTTGTCTTCGTCGTAGAAATAGATCGAGCGGCCTTCACCCTCGACGCGCGGGCGCGGCGGGCGCATGTCGAGGCCGAGCCTGCCGATGCGCTCGGCATAGCGGTCGAAATCGGCGTCATCGATCTTGAAGGCGATGTGGTTGTAGCTGCGCTCCGGCAAGGGTTCGCCCTCCATGATGGCGACCCAGATGTCACCGATCAGGAAGAATTTTTCGGGCGACAGCGAGAACTGCCTGGCGTCGCTGGCATAGACTTCGCGTGCGTCGAATACGCCCTCGAGGATTTCGGTCATCCGCTCGAGATCGCGGACGATGAAGGTCATGTGGGAAAGGCCCTCGATCATTCCGCGGCCTCCCGCTTCTCTTCGACCTTCACGGGGTTTTGGCGGGCGTCATATTCGGTGCGCATGCGGCGTACGAGATCGAGTTCTGCCTGGAAGTCGACATAGTGCGGCAGCTTCAGATGCTCGACGAAGCCGGTCGCCTGGACATTGTCGGAGTGCGAGATGACGAACTCCTCGTCCTGGGCCGCGGCGACGACATCCTCGCCGAGCTCTTTCGCGCGCAGCGCCCGGTCGCAGAGTGCCACGGCCATCGCCTTGCGCTCGCTCTGGCCGAAGACCAGGCCGTAGCCGCGGGTGAATTGCGGCGGCGCCTTGGCCGAGCCTTTGAACTGGTTGACCATCTGGCATTCGGTGACGCGGACAGTGCCGAGCGGCACCGAGAAGGGCAGTTCGGGCACGTCGAGCTCCAGCTCGACTTCGCCGATGCGGATCTCGCCGACGAAGGGGTGGTTGCGGGCATAGCCGCGCTGGGTGGAATAGCCGAGCGCCAGCAGGAACCCTTCATCGCCGCGTGACAGCGCCTGCAGGCGGATGTCGCGCGCCATCGGGAATTCGAGCGGCTCGCGGGTGATGTCGCCGGGGACATGGTCCTGCGGCATGTCGCCATCCGGTTCGATCAAGCCTTCGCGGGCGAGGATCGCCGAGACGCGCGGCATGGCTTGCGCTTCCGTCTCGCGCAGCAAGGGCTCGGCGACATCGGCGCCGGCGGCAAGCTCGGGATCGAGCAGCCGGTGGGTGTAGTCGAAGGTAGGTCCGAGCAACTGCCCGCCGGGCAGATCCTTGTAGGTCGCCGACACGCGCCGCTCGACCAGCATGTTGGCGGTGTCGATGGGCCTGGAGTAGCCGAAGCGCGGCAGCGTGGTGCGGTAGGCGCGCACCAGGAAGATCGCCTCGATCATGTCGCCGCGCGCCTGGGCGATGGCGAGCGCGGCCAGTTCACGATCATAGAGCGAGCCTTCGCTCATCACCCGGTCGACGCCGAGCGCCAGCTGCTCGATGATCTGGTCGAGACGAAGGGCGGGCACCGAACGGTCGCCACGCCGGCGGTCGGCCAGCAGGCTGTGGGCGTTGGCGATTGCCGCTTCGCCACCTTTTACCGCGACATACATCTTACGCCTCCATCGTCTTGATGCCCGTCGTGCGCGGTAGGCAGGCGATGCCGCCTGATGTGGCGAGGATGAAGTCGACGCCGCGCGGAAAGCGCTTGATATTCTGCTTCCACTGCTCGACGAAATGGCGTGGTATCTGCGCCGGCGCGATCGTGGCGCTGGTTTCGATGCCAGGACCTTCGAGCAATAGCGGCGTGCCGGAGACCAGATCGCTGACCTGCAGGATCAGCGTGGTCGAGCGGTCGGGATAATCCTGCGTGCCCTGCGAAAAGCCATCGAGCGCCATCATCTCGGCAGGTGCTGCGATCAAGGCGAAATGCGCATCGGCCGGTGTGTTGGCCAATGGCGCGCCGGTATGGAACCCAAGCCATGATCTGATCGCGGTGGAGGCCTGCAAAGCCGGGTCGAGCCAGAGCGGCGTGTCATTGTCGCACAGCGCCAGTGCGATGGCGCCGGCGGTAGCCGAGAGCGGCACCGGCGGGCGGGCGAAGGCCGGCAGCGGTTGCACGCTGCCCGGCCGCGCCATTGCGTCCATCACGGCGCGGAACACGGTCTGGGCGTTGAAGACCGGATCGGCGAACCCGCCCTCGATCGATTGCACAGCTGCGTCCATCAGTCTTCTCCGCGAACCATGGTGAAGAAATCCACCTTCGTTGCCGCCGTCTCGGCGCGGCGTTTTTCGTGCGCCATGGTCAGAGCCGACTGCAGAGGCGCTATCAGTCCGGTCTCGACCTCATTGCGGCGGGCAGGGTCCTGCCATAGGGCGTCGGCGATAGCCGCCAGCTTCGCCTTCTGCTTGTCGCGGCCAAGCGCATAGCAATGGCCGACCTGTCCGGTGGGTAGCCTGACCGTGGCGCGGGTGACGGTCGCCTCGCCGACATTGAAAGGGGCGCCGCCGCCGCCGATGCGGCCGCGCAGGGTGACAAGGCCGGTTTCGGGGCCGCGCAACAGCTCGGCGTCCGAAGGCAGTCCGGCCTCATTCCAGAGCCGCACGATGTCATCGCCGCTGGATTGCGCAAGGGTTGCCATGGCGGCCTTGCGCTCGGCCTGGTCGCGGGCTTCCTGTCCTCGCATGAGCTGTAGTCCTCGTGGCTAAATTTGTCTATTGATATAGACAACTATACAAATTATACCTATTATCTAACGGGTGTCCATGACGGGTGGATGACAGCGATAGAAGACTGGGCGCTGGAAGATTGGGGCAATGATGGTCGGGCGGCTAGCAGCGGACAGCATCGAGCGGCGCAGTGGCGTTTCGCTGTGGCGGCAGATTGCCGACAAGATGCTGCATGCGATCGCCATCGGCGATTTCACGGAGAATGCAGCGCTGCCGCCGGAGGTGGCGCTGGCAGAGCGCTATGGCGTCAACCGCCACACGGTGCGCAGCGCCATATCAGCCCTCGTAAGGGAAGGCGTGCTGCGGGCCGAGCAGGGGCGCGGCACCTTCGTGCTGTCGCGCAAGCGGCTGTCCTATCCGATCGGGGCGCGCACACGGTTTTCGACAGGGCTGCAAGCGCAGACGACGGAACGGCACATCGCCTTGCTCGCCTCGTCGGTCGAGCCGGCCAGCCAGCGCGTCGCCGAGGGACTGGGTCTTGCCAAGGGAGCCGATGTGATCCGCCTGGAAACGCGCGGCGAAGCCGATGGACGGCCGGTGTCGCGCGCTGCTGGCTGGTTCGAAGCCCGGCGCTTTGCCGGCATCGATGCCGCGATGGCCGAGACCGGCTCGATCACCGCCTCGCTGGCGCGGTTCGGCATAGACGATTACCTCAGGCAATCGACCGTGCTGTCGGCGCGCCATGCCGATGCGGCGGACCTTGCCGACCTCGACCTGCAGCCGGGCGCCATCGTACTGGTCACGGTCGCCGTCAACGTCACGCCGGACGGCCAACCAATCCAGTTTTCCGAGTCGCGCTTCCCGGCCGAACGGGTGGAGCTGAAGCTGTCGGCGCTGTAGGGAGTGACGGGCTTATACGAGACCGTGATTTATCTGACTCACGCTGATATCAGACCAGCTCGGTCGCGCTCACTTGCGTCTTGGCGATTGAGGACCGCCTTCCCCCACTCCGTCTCGGCTTCGCCGAGACGGAGTGGGGGTCGACCTGGCTCGGGCGTCGTCAGTTCGGGCTGGGTTCGCCGCCTGCCATGTTATAACCCCACCTCGATCACAGCCTTGATCAGGCCGGATTTCTCATGCGCCCAACGAGCCAGATCGCGCGGCGTGGCGGCGAGTGTGGTGCGGTGTTTGACGAGCTTGGCCAGTGGTACGGCCCCGTTGCGGATCGAGGCGGCGACATGATCGAAGTCGGCGCGCAGCGCGTTGCGGCTGCCGATCAGCGTCATCTCTCGCTTGTGGAATTCCGGGTCGGAAAAGCTGATATCGTCCTTGACGACGGAGACCAGCACCAGCGTTCCGCCATGCGCGACATGGGCGAAGGCCGACTGCACCGACTGGGTGTTGCCGGTGGCGTCGAAGACGACATCGAAGCCTTCGCCTGATGTCGCTTCCCTGACCAGATCGGGCACCGCGCCGCGCGAGCCGTCTAGGGTCTGGAAACCAAGCTCGTTTCCAGCGAAGGCGAGCCTTTCACTGCTCATGTCGAGCAGTGTCACGTCCAGTTCGGCGATGCGGGCGAAGATGGCGGTGCCGAGCCCGATCGGGCCAGCGCCGATGACCAGCGTGCGGGCGCCGGGGTCGGCGCGGGCGCGCCGCACGGCATGCGCGCCGATGGCCAGGAACTCGACGGCAGCGGCGTCGGCCAGCGAAAGGCCGTTGGCCGGATAGAGATTTTGCGCCGGCACCAGGATGCGTTCGCACATGGCGCCGTCGCGATGCACGCCAAGCACCTCGATCCTGACACAGCAATTGGGCTTGCCGTGCCGGCAGGCGATGCACTTGCCGCAGGAAAGATAGGGGTTGACGACGACGGGCTCACCAATGGCCAGTTCGACGCCTTCGCCGGTCTCCATCACGGTACCCGAGACCTCATGACCCATGATGCGGGGATAGGCGAGGAACGGGTGCTTGCCCTCGAAAATGTGGTAGTCGGTGCCGCAGATGCCGACATGGCTGACCGCCACCAGCGCCCAGCCGGGAGGCGGTGCCTCGGGTGCGGGCCGGTCTTCAAGGACAAGATCGCCGGGCGAACGGCAGAGGACGGCTTTCATGCGCTAATCCAGTCATGAAATCGCCGGCCCGTTGGTGTGGCGGACCGGCGGTTGATTGCGGGGTCGCTACTTGCCGCGGCGGCGCAGGCCGTCGAAGTAGACGATGATGATGATCAGCGCGCCGGTGATGATGCGCTGCCAGAACGAGTTGACGTTGAGCAGGTTGGCGCCGTTGTTGATGGTGGCCAGGATGAAGGCGCCGAGCAGCGGCCCATGCACCGAGCCGACGGCGCCGAACAGCGAGGTGCCGCCGATGACCGACGACGCGATCGCCTGCAGTTCCCAGCCCTCGGCCTGCGTCGGGTTGCCGATGCCGATGCGGGCGGCCAGCAGCACGCCGACGAAGGCGGCGCACAGGCCCGACAGCGTGTAGGCCATGTAGATGGTGCGCTGGACATTGACGCCGGACAGGCGCGAGGCCTCGGCGTTGGAGCCGACCGAAAACAGGTATCTGCCCCAGCGGCTGTGGTGCAGGAAGATATAGGCCGGAATGCCGACCAGGATCACCATCCAGAACAGGTTGGGGATGCCGATGAAGGAATTGCGCGAGAAGGCGGTGAAGGTGTCGCTGTTGATGTTGATCGAATTGCCGTTGGTCATCAAAAGGCCGATGCCGCGCAGCGAGGTCAACGTCGCCAGCGTGATGATGAAGGGCGGCAGGCCCATCTTGACGATACCGAAGCCGTGGAACATGCCGATGGCGACACCGACCAGCAGCGTCACCAGAATGGCGAGCCAGATGGGGAAGCCGGCATTGATCATCATGGCCACGACCACGGTGGCGAAGCCGACCACGGCGCCGACCGACAGATCGATGCCGCCGGTGATGATGACGAAGGTCTGGCCGACCGCCATGATGGCGATCATCGAGCCCTGGCGCAGGAGATTGGCTATGTTGTTGGCCGAGGCGAAGCTCGTCGTCGTCACGGAGAGGAGGATCCAGAGCAGAACCAGCAGCGCCAATAGCGTCAGCCCGAACAGGACATTATAGTTGCGCTTCGGTTTTTCGACGGCGATCGCCTCGGTGCTCATATCTGTCCTCCCAGCTTTTCTTGTTTCTCGGCGAGCGCCTGACTGAGAATATCCTCGTGGCTGGCGGCGTGAAAACCGTGCGTCGCCACCAGTTTGCCGCGCCGGAACACATGCAGCGTATCGGCGAGTTCATAGACTTCCGGCAGATAGGACGAGATCAGGATGATGCCGGCGCCCTTTGACAAAAGCGCGCCGAACAGGCGGTAGATCTCGGCCTTGGTGCCGACATCGACGCCGACGGTCGGTTCGTCGAAGATGAACAGCTTGGCGCCGTGCGCCAGCCATTTGCCGATGACGATCTTCTGCTGGTTGCCGCCCGACAGGCTGGATGCCAGCGCGCCACGTGTCGGTGTCTTGATGCGCAGATCGGCGATCTGGCGATCGGCCTGCGTCTTCTCCTGCGTGCTCGAAATCAGCAGATTGTTCGAGATGCGCTTGTAGATCGGCAGGCTGAGGTTGAAGCCGACCGGCAGGTTGAGGCAGAGGCCCTGGTCGCGGCGGCTCTCCGGCGCCAGCGCCATGCCGAGCTTGATCGCGTCATGTTCGGAATTGACCTGTACCTCCTTGCCTTGCCAGAGGATCTGGCCGGCGGATTTGCGGTGGCGGCCGTAGAGCGTGGTGACGAACTCGCTGCGTCCGGCGCCGATCAGCCCATAGAGTCCGACGATCTCGCCGGCGCGGACCGTCATCGAGACATTTTCGAAGCCCTTGCCGGACAGGTTTTTCGCCTCGATGATGGCGGCGCCCGGCGTGAAATGCTCCTTGTGATAGACCTGCTCGATCGAGCGGTTGATCATCATCTTGACCAGTTCGGCATCGTTGGTCTCTGCGATATTGCGGGTGCCGACCAGCGTGCCGTCGCGCAGCACGGATACCCGGTCGGCGAGTTCGAACACTTCCTCCATGCGGTGGCTGATGTAGATGATCGTCACGCCTTCGCCCTTCAGACGGCGGATCAGCGTGAAGAGCTGGTCGGCTTCCTTGCGGGTGAGGTAGGCGGTCGGCTCGTCGAAGATCAGGAATTTGGTGCCGCGCACGGTGGCGCGGGCGGCGGCTATCAGCTGCTGCTGGCCGATGGTCAGGTCGCCGAGCGTGACATGCGCCGGCAGGTCGAAGCCGAGGTCGTCGATGATCGTCTGCGCCTGCCTGACCATGGCGCGCTGCTGCAGGATGCCGAAGCGCGAATTCTCCTCGCCGAGGAACATGTTGGCGGCGACCGTCAGGTGACGGCACAGCACGACTTCCTGGTGCACGGCATTGATGCCGAGCGCCATCGCCTCGTGCGGCGTCGCCAGGGCGGCCGACTGGCCCTCCCAGACAATCTCTCCGGAGGTGCGCGGCATGACGCCGGTCAGAAGCTTGATGAGCGTGGATTTGCCGGCGCCGTTTTCGCCGACGATGGCGTGGATCTCACCGGACTTGAAGGCGAGGTCGACCGGTTTCAGCGCGTGGGTGCCGGGATAGCGCTTCTCCAGCCCACGCAATTCGAGGATAGTCCGCCCCTGTTCCAGAACGGGTGCGGGATGCAGTTCCTGCGCCGTCGAAATCATGACAATCCTCCCAGATTGGCCTCCCGGGTTGGCTTCCCAGGCTGGCCTCACGATTGGCACGCGGCGAGGCAGGGATATGCCTCGAAAACAGCCTGGCTCAGGCGTGCGGATTGCCAAGCCGTTTGTGCGGCAGTTTGTGTCTCCGGGGCGAGGTGCCCCGGAGACGATTGCGGATGCGACGGCTCAGAGCTTCGGATTGAGCAGCGCGTCGATCTTGGGGTCTTTCATGTTGTCCTTGGTCACCAGATTGGCGCCGGTGTCGACATTGGCTTCGACCTTCTCGCCCTTGGAGGCGGCGAGCGCGGTCTTGATGCCGTCATAGCCCATCCGGTACGGATCCTGGACGACGAGGGCGGAAATGACGCCGTCGTTGAGGAACTTGATCAGCTTCTCGTCGCTGTCGAAACCGACCAGCGCCAGCTTGCCGCCAAGGTTGTTTTCCGCGACGGCCTGGCCGACGCCCTGCGCCATGATCAGGTTGGAAGCGAAGATGCCTTTGAGGTTCGGGTTGGCGGTGATCAGGTCGGTGGCGATGTTGAGGCCGGTGGTGGCCTGGCCGTCGGCATATTTGTCGGCAACCAGCTTGAGGCCCGGATATTTGGCGGCCAGCTGTTCGGTGAAGCCCTGCTTGCGCTGCTCAAGCGAGCCGGCGCCAGGTGCGTTGGTGATCAGGGCGACGTCGCCCTCGATCTTGCCGCCGTTGGCGGCGCCGATGGCGGCTGCGAGGCCGTCGGCAGCGACGCGGCCGCCCTGGACGTTGTCGGTGGTCAGGAACGAGGTGAAGGCCTTGGAGTCGGCACCGGAGTCGATGCCGATGACCTTGACCTTGGCAGCGGCTTCATCGATCGGCTTGCCGAGCGCCTTGAACTCGGTCGGCGCAATGACGATGGCCGCCGGGTTGCTGGCAACGGCGTTCTCGAGGATCGAGACCTGGCCGTTGACGTCGGTTTCAGCCTGGGCGCCGAGTTCCGGCACGTTGACGCCGAGATCCTTGCCGGCCTTGCGGGCGCCGGCCAGAACGATCTGCCAGTAGAAGGACGTGGTGTCCTTGACGATGATCGGAATGGTGACGTCCGCCGCCGAAACCGGCGCCGGATGCATGACGCCGGCGAGCATTGAAGCTGCTGCCAGCGCCATGACGGCGCGGCGGTTGAGAATGTTGGTCACGAATTTCATGAGGTTTCCTCCCTAAGTCGCCCGGTGAACGATACGGA
>NZ_RZQT01000064.1:0-36484 GCF_003998485.1 Mesorhizobium sp. M7A.F.Ca.CA.001.04.2.1 | reverse complement strand
GAAAAGGAACGCCCGCCAGGACCCATCACCTTCACCCAAGGCCTCAGACGCTTCAACGCCATCGTCGACGGCTTCGTTCTCGCCTCACAAAAATGAACCCGAAGCAAATGTGTGCGCACGCTAGCCCCCTGTGGGAGAAGGTGGCCGAGCGAAGCTCGGTCGGATGAGGGGTGTTCCAGCTTGGCAATGCCGGCGTTCCGTCACGCACCCCTCAACCGTCTTGGCGCTGCGCGCCAATCCACCTTCTCCCACAAGGGGAGAAGGAAGAAGCGCCGCTAAACCAGCGGCTTCAGAGCCACCCACACAGCGCCGCCGATCAGGCCGAGGAAGATCAGCCAGCCGACCTGGTTGTTCGACCTGAACAGCCGTAGGCATTGGTCCGGATTGTCGATATCCAACACGGCGATCTGCCGCACCATATGGGCGCCGGCGGCGATCAGCCCGGCCAGCGCCACCACCGGCGCCTGCGCCGACGCGAAGGCGATGGCGAAGCAGATCAGCGCGCCGCCATAAAGTCCGGCCAGCCAGGCCTTGGTGTTGTCGCCGAACAGGCGTGCCGTCGAGCGCACGCCGACAATGGCGTCATCTTCCTTGTCCTGGTGCGCGTAGATCGTGTCGTAGCCGATCACCCACAGGATCGAGCCGATATAGAGCATGACAGCAGGCCCATCGAGATCGCCGAACTCGACCGCCCATCCCATCAGCGCGCCCCAGGAAAAAGCAAGGCCGAGTACAAGTTGGGGCCAGTTGGTTATCCGCTTCATGAACGGGTAAATGGCTATGACCGCCAGCGAACAGATGCCGAGCAGGACGGCGAAGCTGTTGAACTGGATGAGCACGACAAGGCCGACCAGGGCCTGCAGGACGAGAAACAGCCATGCCCGCCGGCGCGTCGCCTTGCCTGACGGCAGCGGTCGCGAGCGCGTGCGCTCCACCTGGCTGTCGATGTCCTCGTCGACGAGGTCGTTGTAGGTGCAGCCGGCGCCGCGCATGGCGATGGCCCCGACCAGGAAAAGCACGAGATACAAAGGCGCTGGCAGCAGCGAGAGCAGCGGGTCGCCCGGACGCGGATAGGCGCTCGCCGCCAAGGCCGCCGACCACCAGCACGGCCACAGCAGCAGTTGCCAGCCTATCGGCCTGTCCCACCGCGCAAGCTGCGCATAGGGCCATATCGAGCGCGGCAGCACGCGGTAGACCCAATGGCCGTTCGGCGCATCGGCGACACGGCCCTGGGCCGCTTTCGACTGGATGGTTTCCATGCCCATGGAGTGGCAGCAGCGGCGGAAACCGTCAAGCGGCAAGCGGAGACGCGGCGCCCGTCAGCCTTTCACGAGGCAAAGATGTCGCGGGTGGCGAACCAGTCCTTGGCCACCTCGACGAAGGCCAGCGCTGCATTCGACACACGCTGATGCGTGTCATAGGTAAGCAGGATCCGCTGCATGGGCAGCGGATCGGACAGCGGCCTGCAGATGAGCGGCAGCCCGTCATAGCTGCGGTCGCCATGCGGGCGGGTGTAGCTGACCGCAACGCCGAAGCCGTTGGCGACCATGCTCCGTTGCAGTTCGAACGAGCTTGTCGTCATGTCGGCCACAGGCGAAAGGCCGCGGCTGCGGAACAGGTCGAGCATATGCTGCCAGCTGTGCGGCTGGTCGGTGGTGATCAGCGGA
The DNA here is from genome assembly GCF_003998485.1 of Mesorhizobium sp. M7A.F.Ca.CA.001.04.2.1. Classification (NCBI taxonomy): domain Bacteria; kingdom Pseudomonadati; phylum Pseudomonadota; class Alphaproteobacteria; order Hyphomicrobiales; family Phyllobacteriaceae; genus Mesorhizobium; species Mesorhizobium sp. M7A.F.Ca.CA.001.04.2.1. Next base: position 34,817 of record NZ_RZQT01000064.1, on the reverse strand, counting down.
TAGGCGGCCAGATCGGCAAGGCTGACCGACGGGCGATCCGCCAGGGCATGGCCTGCCGGCAACAGCGCGTGCGGGCGAAGTTCACGCAGCAGGATGCGGGCGAAATGCGTCGGCAGGCTGAGATCATAGGTCAGGCCGAGATCGATGGCCGCGTCACCCAGCCGTCGACCCAGCGTCTCGAACGTCTCGTCGCGAACGACGATCTTGACGGCCGGATAGCGTTCGGAGAAGGCGCGGATCAAAGCCGGCGCGAAGAAAGGCGCCAGATCCTCGAAGCATCCCAGCACCAACTCGCCGCTGACAGCCGATTTGCCTGAACCCAGGCCGATGAGTTCCTCCGTTTCGGTGAGAACCTGCCTTGCCTTGGCCACGACGGCGCGGCCGAACGATGTCGGCGACACGCCGCTTCCCCGCTGGCGGACGAACAGTTTCTGGCCGAAATTCTTTTCGACCGCGTCGATGGCCACCGAGATCGACGGCTGAGAGACGTTCAGCATCTTTGCCGCGCCGGTGACGCTGCCGTGACGCGCCACGGCAACCAGATAGCGTAGCTGCGTGAGAGTCACACTCATAGAGGCACTCTATATGTCAGATCGAAAGTTATTATTTTACCGAATGAATAGATGTTGCGATAGTGGCTTTATTCCAAGAGGAGAACGCCATGGCTTCCCGGACTGCCACCCTCGACGCCACCAGGATCGGCGCGTCCACGATTGCCGACTATCAGCGTGACGGCGCTGTTTGCATTCGCGGCGCCTTCAAGGGCTGGGTCGACACGATTGCCGCCGGCATCGAACGCAACATGCAGAACCGCAGCGCCACCGCATCCGACATAGCCAACGGTCGCGGTAGTTTCTTCGATGACTACTGCAACTGGGAGCGCATCCCCGAATTCGTCAGCCTGGTACGGGACTCACCCGCCGCCGAACTGGCGGCGGCGGTGATGCAGTCGCGCACCGCGCAGTTCTTCCATGATCATGTGCTGGTGAAGGAACCCGGCACGCAGAAGCCGACGCCCTGGCATCAGGACATCCCCTACTATTTCGTCGATGGCCAACAGACGGTGAGCTTCTGGATACCCATCGACCCGGTGAAAGAGGCGACGCTGCGGCTGATCGCCGGCTCGCACAAATGGGACAAGATGATCCTGCCGGTGCGCTGGCTCGACGATAGCAATTTCTATGCCGGCGAGGGCGACTATCTGCCGGTGCCCGATCCCGACAAGGACCCTTCGATGAAGGTGCTCGAATGGGAAATGGAGCCGGGCGACGCCATCCTGTTCGACTTCAGGACCGCGCATGGCGCGCGCGGCAACATGACAGCGGCGCGGCGCCGAGCGCTGTCGCTGCGCTGGGTCGGCGACGATGCGCGCTACATCGAGCGGCCGGGGCGCACCTCGCCGCCCTATCATGGCCACGGCATGCAGCCGGGGCAGAGACTGCGCGAGGATTGGTTTCCTGTCGTCTACCAGCGCTGAGCAGGGTCCAGAACAAGGGTGCTGGTATTCGGCGCCCATATTCGGGGGTAACGTCCCGTGCGCAATTTCCATCAAAACACCCTGATGCCTTGACCCGTCGCCCAGAGAGCAATAGCGGGTGCTCTTCAAGGGTTAGCATCAAGAGGTGGCCATGAACGTTCTTCTTCTCGGCTCCGGCGGCCGCGAACATGCGCTCGCCTGGAAGATCGCCGCATCGCCGCTGCTGACGAAGCTTTATGCCGCCCCCGGCAATCCGGGCATTGGCGGCGAGGCCGAACTGGTCAAGCTCGACATCGCCGATCACGCCGCGGTCACCGCATTCTGCCGGGAGAAAAAAATCGACCTCGTCGTGGTCGGTCCGGAAGGCCCGCTGGTCGCCGGCATTGCCGACGATCTGCGCGCCGAAAATATCCGCGTCTTCGGTCCCTCCAAGGCAGCGGCACAGCTGGAAGGCTCGAAAGGTTTCACCAAGGACCTCTGCGCCCGCTACAACATCCCGACCGCCGCCTATGGCCGTTTCAGTGATCTGGCCTCGGCCAAAGCCTATGTCGAAAAGACCGGGGCGCCGATCGTCATCAAGGCCGACGGGCTCGCTGCCGGCAAGGGCGTCACCGTCGCCATGACGCTCAGTGAAGCACAGGCAGCACTCGATGCCTGCTTCGATGGTTCCTTCGGCGCCGCCGGCGCGGAAGTTGTGGTCGAGGAATTCATGACCGGCGAGGAGGCGAGCTTCTTCTGCCTCTGCGACGGTACCACCGCACTGCCCTTCGGCACCGCGCAGGATCACAAGCGCGTCGGCGACGGCGACACCGGTCCGAACACTGGCGGCATGGGGGCCTATTCGCCGGCACCGGTGATGACGCCGGAACTGGTCGAGCGCACCATGCGTGAGATCATCGAGCCGACCATGCGCGGCATGGCCGAACTGGGCGCGCCTTTCTCCGGCGTGCTGTTTGCCGGGCTGATGATCACCGACAAGGGGCCAAGACTGATCGAATACAACACCCGCTTCGGCGATCCGGAATGCCAGGTGCTGATGATGCGGCTGAAGGATGATCTGCTGGTCCTGCTCAACGCGGCAACCGACGGCCAGTTGGCACATACTTCGGTGCGCTGGCGCGACGAGGCGGCATTGACCGTGGTGATGGCGGCGAGAGGCTATCCCGGCACGCCGGAAAAAGGCTCGGTCATCCGCGGCGTCGAAGACGCGGCAAGCGACGGCGTCCAGATATTCCATGCCGGTACCGCCATCAATGGCGGCGCGCTGGTTGCCAATGGCGGCCGCGTCCTCAACGTCACGGCGACGGGAAGCACGGTCGGCGAGGCGCAGAAACGAGCCTATGCCGCGCTTGACCGCATCGACTGGCCGGACGGGTTCTGCCGCCGCGATATCGGCTGGCAGGCGGTGGCGCGCGAACAGGGAACCTGAAGTCCGCGTTGGCTTACCGCTGGCCGCGGTCGAGTTCGGTGGAAGCGGTGCTGAGCGGATCGGCAACGGCAAAGGCAGCGTCGAGTTGTGCGGGCGAACGCCGCTCGGTCCGCTTCCAGGCGACATATTGGACAATGCCGAAACTCGGTCTCCGGGGCACCGTCTTCACGACCGGCATGCGGAAGCCGTCGCGGAAACGGGACCAGCGTGTGCCCAACGCTGCGACCATGTCCTCGAAAGTCGGCGGCGCGGCCACAGACGCATAGGTGATGGTGACATTGCCGGCGAGGCCGGCCTCGCGTGAAACCGGTAGCGGTATGGAGGCGAGATAGTCCGGCGGCACGTCGATAAGCCCGCCGAACGGCCATTGCGCGCGCAGCGTGGCGGCGTCGGTCGGCGCGACATTGACGTCTATGTCGTTAGGCGTGCCGGCAACCCTGTAAGGGCAGCGGAAACGGCCGCAATTGGCTTGCGCCGAAAACTGCCACAGTGCGTAGCCTTGCCAGTTGCCCATCGCAAAATGCACGTCGATGTCGGACTTATAGCGGGCATACCAGAGCGGCAGCCGCGACAGGAGCCGGTATCGGTAGCTGTTGTCGGCAATGTACTGGGCGGTCTTGCCGTTGGTGTACAGCACCGGGAAACGGCCGATGCGCCGATGCACCTGGCGCACGAACTCCTCGGCATCGTCGAGCGACATCCATTGCGAGGGATCATTGCCCTCAATGTCGAGAGCCATGAGATCGTCTGGTGCGGGCTCGGCGAAATCGAGGAAATTGTTGGCCTGCTCGACCGGATTGCCGGGGCGGGCAAGGTGATAGGCGCCCCATTTCAGGCCGAGTGCCTTGGCCACCACCCGGCGCGTCTGGAACAGTTCGCGCGTCACCGCATGGCGTTTCCACAGCGCCTTGCAAAGCTTCACCTCAATGTCGTTGCCCAGGCAGAAATAGGGCGGCGGCATGCCGTCGGAGGCCTTGTTGATGAAGCCGACGACCCGCTTGTCGGTGGCGAGCTGCGCCCAATCGATGGAATTGTATTCGTAGGCATCGACCACCAAAGCGCGGTCGGCGTTCTTCCAGGGTTCGGAAAAATCCGAAGCCTTTGCCGCCGTGGACAGCGCCATCGTCGCCGCCAAGGCGAGAAGCGCCAGCGCATGTCGCCCAAAAGTGTGCAGCGGTTTTGGGGCAACGACATGCGGAGGAAACAATGGCTTGAAGGGCGTCGGCACGACACTCTTCAAGCGGCGAAGGAGACGCGCCGTCCTTTTCAAAACAGGGAATCCCCGTTGATCAAAGACAAATCCTGAACGGCTATGGTTAAGGAAGTACTTTCGGGGCTGACTTCAGAAAAGCTGGCGACGCATCAGCTGCTAGAATTCAAACGGGTCCGGAGCCGGCTCTTGCCGCAGCGTGCCCTCGGCGGCGCGTTTGCGGTGGTGGGCGAGTGAGCATTGCGGCGAGCATAATATGCCGCGATCCGACCAGTAGGCGGCCCCGTGGTCCAGTCTGCCGCCATGGTAGCAGAACCCCTCCGCTCGATAGGGCAGGCCGCATTCGATGCAGCGATAGGCGTCGGGTCTGGCAAGCATGGGCGGTTCCGGTTGGCTGGTTCTGATCCGTCGCCGGTCGACTTGATCCGGCATGGATTGAACTTAATACGCGCCGCCGCGATTGCAAAATCCGCGTGACAAAATTTGACGTTTACGTAAAAAGAAGATGGGAGAGCGCTGATACGGCGGGTGGTTTTGCAGCGGCGCCGGCTCTAGGGTTGGGCGGGCCGATGCATCAGGAGGAGTGAGCGGCATGTATAGGGCACCGGTCGAGGATATCGCCTTCACGCTCAAGCACGTCGCCGGCATGAAATCGGCGCTCGATGCCGGCAGGTTCGGCGATCTCGGCGATGACCTGGTCGATGCCGTTCTTGGCGAGGCCGGCCGCTTCGCCACTGAAGAGGTCGCACCGCTCTACACGATCGGCGATCGGCAAGGTGCCGTGCTGAAGGACGCTGCCGTCACCACACCGCCCGGCTGGAAGGAACTCTATCGCCGCTGGATCGATGGCGGCTGGAATGCGCTCTCCGGGCCTGAGGAATATGGCGGCCAGGCGCTGCCGACCATGCTTGGCGTTGCCGCGCTCGAAATGTGGAACTCCGCCGCCATGGCCTTCGGCATCGGCCCGACGCTGACCATGGGCGCTGTCGAAGCGCTCGACAAACACGCCTCCACAGACCTCAAGGCAAAGTATCTCGAAAAGCTCGTCTCCGGCGAGTGGATGGGCACGATGAACCTGACCGAGCCGCAAGCCGGTTCGGACCTCGCCGCCTTGCGCGCCCGCGCGGAGCCGGTGGGTGACGGCAGCTACCGCATCTTCGGCCAGAAAATCTTCATCACCTATGGCGAGCACGATTTCACCGACAACATCATCCATCTGGTGCTGGCGCGGCTGCCCGATGCGCCGGCCGGCACGCGCGGCATATCGCTGTTCCTGGTGCCGAAATTCCTGGTCGGCGACGATGGCGCGCTCGGCGCGCGCAACGATGTCTTCTGTTCCGGACTTGAGCACAAGCTCGGCATCCACGCCTCGCCGACCTGCACCATGATCTATGGCGATGGTTTCCAGGGCGCCAAGCCCGGCGCTATCGGCTGGCTGATCGGCGAGGAGAACAAGGGCCTCGCCTGCATGTTCACGATGATGAACAATGCGCGGCTTTGTGTCGGCATGCAGGGGGTAGCGGTCGCGGAAGCCGCAACGCAGAAGGCGATCGCCTATGCCAATGAACGCCGGCAGGGCAAGGCCGCGAGCTACACTGGCACGGGTATGGCGCCTATCGTCCATCACCCCGATGTCCAGCGTAACCTGCTGACCATGAAGGCGCTGACCCAAACCGCGCGCGCCATCAGCTATTCCTGTGCCCACGCCATCGACATGGCCCGTGTCTCCGCCGGTGACGAGGCGGCCCACTGGCGCGACCGCGCCAATCTGCTGACGCCGCTGGCAAAGGCGTTCTCGACCGATATCGGCGTCGAGATTGCCTCACTCGGCCTCCAGGTTCATGGCGGCATGGGCTTCATCGAGGAGACGGGAGCGGCCGCCTTCTATCGTGATGCGCGCATCGCCCCGATCTACGAGGGCACCAACGGCATTCAGGCGATCGATCTGGTGATGCGCAAGCTGCCGCTCGGCGGCGGCGACCATGTGCATGGTTATATCGCCGAACTGGCTGATATGGCCGCAGCGGTGCGGACCTCGAACCTGCAGGGTTTCGGCCGCACCGCCGACGCTCTCGACGCGGCACTTGGCGATCTCAGCGAAGCGACCCGCTTCCTGCAGAAACTGGCGGCCGAAGGCCGGGCGGACGAGGCGCTGGCGGGCGCGACGCCCTATCTCAGGCTGATCTCGCTTGCCGCCGGCGGCGCCTATCTGGCGCGCGGCGCTCTTGCCGATCAAGGCCGTATTCCCCTTTGCCGCTTCTTCGCCGAAAACCTGCTCGGCGAGGTCAGCGCTTTGCGGGCGCGCGTCATCGATGGCGCCGAAAGCCTCGCCGCTGCCGGAAAAACGCTGATTTCCGCCTGACGTTCACAAGGAAAGAACCGTGACAGACCATATCCTCGTCGAGCGCCAGGGCGCCATCCAGATCATCCGCATGAACCGGCCGGACAAGAAGAACGCGCTGACGCGCGCCATGTATGCGAAAATGTCAAAAAGTCTGGCCGAAGGCGACGCCGACCCGGAGATCCGCGTCCATGTCTTTCTCGGCGTGCCCGGCGCCTTCTCCTCAGGCAACGACCTTGCCGACTTCATGGTCATCGCCACCGGCGGTGACGGCGGCACCGAAGTCTGGGACTTCCTGATGGCGCTGGCCAAGGTTGAGAAACCCATGGTCTCCGGCGTCGACGGCATCGCGGTCGGCATCGGCACGACGCTCAACCTGCATTGCGACCTGACCTTCGCCACGCCACGCACCGTGTTCAGGACACCTTTCGTCGACCTTGGCCTGGTGCCTGAGGCGGGATCGAGCCTTTTGGCGCCGCGCATACTGGGCCAGCAAGGCGCTTTCGCGCTGCTCGGCCTCGGCGAAGGCTTTTCGGCTGAACGGGCGAAGGCCGCCGGCCTGATCTACGAGGTGGTCGAGGAAGCAGCACTGGAGGCCTCGGTGCTGGCGGCCGCCGGCCAGATCGCGGCCAAGCCGCCGCAGGCGCTGAAGATCGCGCGCGACCTGATGCGCGGCTCGCGCGACGACCTCGTCGCCCGCATCGGCGAGGAAAGCGAGCATTTTCGCGAGCGCCTGAAGTCCGATGAGGCGCGCGCCGCGCTCACCGCGTTCATGACGAGAAAGAAGGCCTGAGCCTCTTCTTCAGGGATAAAGCCTCGTCTTGTCCCAGGCGCCTTTCGCGTTGCGGCTGAAGACGAGCCGGTCGTGCAGGCGGAACGGCCTGTCGTGCCAGAACTCGATTGTCGTGGGCACGATTCGGAAGCCGGACCAGTGCTTTGGCCGCGGGATCTCGCCGATCGGATAGCGTGCCGTGTATTCGGCCACTGCCTTCTCCAGCGCAAAGCGGCTTTCCAGCGGCCGCGATTGTTTCGAGGCCCATGCGCCGATGCGGCTGCCGCGCGGCCGTGTCGCATAGTAGGCGTCGGCTTCGGCGTCGCTGACGATCTCCACCGGTCCGCGAATGCGTACCTGGCGGCGCAGTGATTTCCAATGGAAACACATCGCCGCCTTCATGCTGCCAAGAATCTCCTGGCCCTTGGCGCTCTCGAAATTCGTGTAGAAGACAAACCCGCTTTCATCGAACCCCTTGAGCAAAACCATGCGCACATCCGGCATGCCGTCGGTATCGACGGTCGCCAGAGCCACGCCGTTGGGGTCGTTCGGCTCGCTTTTCGTGGCGTCGTCCAGCCATGCGGCAAACAGGCGAAACGGCTCGGCAGCCTCGGTAAAGTCACCGCTTGTTAACTCAGTGTCACTCATAGTTTTTCTCAAATTGTCACGTAGATTCTTACAAAGCCAAGATTCTTAACGAAGCAAGGGGGAGGCTGCCGATTGTCGCTTATCGCGCAAGCTTTTGACAGCAGGCAATGGAGCGTTATCGCTTCGGCCAGCGCGAAAGCCGCGATCGTGGCGGTCGCCTTGCCGCTTGCCGCTTGTGGCGCCGGCGGCTTCAGCCTGGAAAAAGCCGAAGTCGACCGCTCGATCCTGACCAGCAGCACATCGGCCTCGGCCGCGCCGGCCAGTCTGGATCGCGACTCCGACCAGACGACGATCGGCAATGCAGTCTCCTCGGCCGACATCGAGCAACTCGGCGGGCAGGCCGTCCCATGGGCCAATGCCGGTACCGGCTCGCGCGGTTCCATCACCGATCTGGCGGAATTGAAGGACAACGGCCAGACCTGCCGCCGCTTCAAGGCCTCGCGCGAAAGCTTTGACGGCGTTGCCATGTTCGAAGGCGAACTGTGCCTGGCCAGCGCCGGCGGCTGGCGCATGCGGGACTTCAAGGCGCTCTGATTTTCCGCGTCTGATATGCGGCTCCAGCACTGGAATTTCTTCCTATGGGAGCGCATATAAGAGGCAACCAGAGACTCAACTCTTCTCCAGGGCAGTAAGCATGCGCGACCCCTATGAGGTGCTGGGCGTTGCCAGGAACGCATCGGCCAAAGACATAAAGTCGGCGTACCGGAAACTCGCCAAAAAGCATCATCCGGACCAGAATCCGAATGATCCAAAGGCGAAGGACCGTTTCGCCGCAGCCAACCAGGCCTACGAGATCGTCGGCGACGAAAAGAATCGCGCCGCTTTCGATCGCGGCGAGATCGACGCTGACGGCAAGCCGCGATTCCAGGGCTTTGAGGGCGCTGCCGGTGGCGGCGATCCGTTTGGCGGCTTTCGCCGGCAGCAAGGTCCGGGCGGCTCGCGGTTCGAATTCCGCTCCGGTCGACCCGGTGGCGATCCGTTCGACGGCAACAGCGACATCTTCAGCCAGATTTTTGGCGACACTTTTTCCGGCGCGCGCGGTCCCGGCATGGGCGATCGCCGCCAGCAGGCGACCGCTGCCGATCTGAACGTGACGCTCGACGTCACCATCGAGGAAGCGGCGACCGCTGAAAAGGTGACGGCGATGTTCCCCGACGGCCGCAAGGTGGCGGTCAAGCTGCCGGCCTATGTCGAGGATGGCCAGACCATCCGCCTCAAGGGCCAAGGCGAGCAGGGGCCGGGCCAGCCAGGCGACGCGCTGGTCAAGATCCATCTACGCCGGCATCCACGCTACCGCATCGAAGGCCGCGACCTGCACGCCGATCTGCCGGTGGCACTGGCGGATGCCGTGCTCGGCGCCAAGGTGCCTGTCGAGACGCCGACCGGCAGGCTCGCGGTCAACATTCCGGCCTGGTCGAGCTCCGACAAGGTCCTGCGGCTGAAGGGCAGAGGCCTGCCGGAAAAGGCCGGCGGTCACGGCGATCTCTACGCTCATGTGCGTATCATGCTGCCGGAAGGCGGTGACAGCGCGCTCGAAGCGCTGTTGCGCAGCCAAAAAGGCTGATCGGCGGCTTTTGTCCCCTGAACTGTCCGTTTTGAGCGCTTGAAGGGGCTCTGTGCCTGTGCGATAGGGCAACCCACAAAGCTGAAATCTTGCGGAGAGCGCTCACATGGCGGGTGGACAGGGCCTAATGGCCGGCAAGCGCGGCCTCATTCTTGGCGTCGCCAACAATAGGTCGATCGCTTATGGCATCGCCAAGGCCTGCGTCGATCATGGCGCCGAGATAGCGCTGACCTATCAGGGCGAGGCGTTCAAGAAGCGTGTCGAGCCGCTGGCGGCGGAACTGGGCGCCTTTGTCGCCGGCCATTGCGACGTCACCGATCCGGCGAGCCTGGATGAGGTTTTCGCCAATGTCGCCAAACATTGGGGCAAGCTTGATTTCCTCGTCCACGCCATTGCCTTCTCCGACAAGGATGAGCTGACTGGCCGCTATGTCGAGACGTCACGCGACAATTTCCTGCGCACAATGGACATTTCGGTCTATTCCTTCACCACCATCGCCAAGCGCGCCGAGGCGCTGATGACCGATGGCGGCTCACTGCTGACGCTGACCTACTACGGCGCCGAAAAGGTGATGCCGCACTACAACGTCATGGGTGTCGCCAAGGCGGCGCTCGAGGCCAGCGTGCGCTACCTGGCGGTCGATCTCGGCGCCAAGAAGATCCGCGTCAACGCCATTTCGGCTGGCCCGATCAAGACCCTTGCCGCTTCCGGCATCGGCGATTTCCGCTACATCCTGAAGTGGAACGAGTACAATTCGCCGCTGAAGCAGACGGTGACGCAGGAGGAAGTCGGCGATTCCGGCGTCTATTTCCTGTCCGATCTGTCGCGCGGCGTCACCGGTGAAGTGCACCACGTCGATTCGGGCTACCACGTCGTCGGCATGAAGGCGGTCGACGCGCCTGATATTTCGACGGTCAAGGACTAGCACCCCCCAACCGTCGTCCGTCCCGATCCGCACCGGAAGACCTGATGTACCCGCTGGTTTATATCGCGCGCCACGGCCAGACCGCGTGGAACGCCGAAATGCGGCTTCAGGGGCAGGCTGACACCGATCTCAATGCTCTTGGCCGCGAACAGGCGACCGGCAACGGGCTTCGGCTAGCTGCGTTGGTTCCAGATCCCTGGGAATTCGACTTCGTCGCCAGTCCGATGAAACGGACGCGCGAAACGATGCAGCGTATTCGCGCCGCGATGAAGCTGGATCCGGATGCCTATCGAACCGATCCGCGCCTCGTCGAGGTCAATTTCGGCGATTGGCAGGGATTTACCTTTCCCGAGCTGGAGACGCGGTATCCCGGAGCAAGCGGGACGCGTGCTCTGGACAAGTGGAACTTCCAGCCGCCCGGCGAAGGCGCCGAGAGCTATCAGATGCTGCTCGAACGGGTGAGGCCATGCTTCGACGCGATCGAACGCCAGACGATATGCGTGACCCATGGCGGCGTCATGCGCACCTTGTTTCGTTTCGTTCTGGGATTGGCCGAGGACGAGGCAGCGAACCTGGAAATACCGCAGGATCGCCTGCTCAAGCTCGAAGGCAAGAGTCTGGAGTGGCTTTAATGCATGTCGCCCAAAAGTGGCCCCGGTTTTGGGAGAACGACATACATAAAACAAAGACCTAAAGCGGGTCGCCTGAAATCCGTTCAGACGCAACACGCTCTAGGCCATTTCGCAGGCGGCTCGGCGAAAGCTGAACCGCAAACGCTGCATTCAATTGAGGTTGGAAGCTCTAGTTGGCTGAGCTGTCCGGCAGTTCCATGTCGGTGATGACGTTTTCGCCATTGGTCACATCGTAGGCGATGACGATGTCCATGCCCGGCTTCAGCGCGTCGAGATCGGTCTCTGCGTTCAGCTTGTAGGACTTGCCGTCATCCAGCGTCAGCGTCGCCGTGTCCTTGTCGATCTTCTTGATCAGGCCTTCGGTCTGGCCGGCGAAAGCGGCGGTGGAAAGCAGCAGCGTGGCGGCAACGGCGCTAATCAGGGTACGCATAATCGTTCCTCTTTATCATTGCACCGGCATGGCGGCGGGCTGTTCAACAGCGGATGGAGCAGAGCAGAAACCAACCGAATGTGTCAAAACTAAATCCGCCAGATCACAGTTTGACCCCTGTGAAAAACGCCAATAGAACGCAATCTTCAGCCGGCTCCGATGCCGGGCAGGGTATTTCATGTCTCACAACACGTTCGGCCACCTTTTCCGCGTCACCACCTGGGGCGAAAGCCATGGCCCGTCGCTCGGCTGCGTGGTTGACGGCTGTCCGCCCGGCATCCGCTTTACGCGCGACGAGATCCAGGCCGAACTCGACAAGCGCCGTCCGGGACAGTCACGTTTCGTGACGCAGCGTCGCGAACCAGATGAAGTGAAGGTGCTGTCAGGTTTCATCCTCGACGAGGACGGCGAGACGATGATCACCACCGGCACGCCGGTGTCGATGCTGATCGAGAATGTCGACCAGCGTTCAAAGGATTATGGCGAGATCGCCCGCCAGTACCGGCCCGGCCATGCCGACTACACCTATGACGTCAAATACGGGGTGCGCGATTATCGTGGCGGCGGCCGCTCCTCGGCCCGCGAGACGGCAGCCAGAGTGGCGGCCGGTGCCTTGGCGCGCAAGGTGGTGCCCGGCGTGGTGGTGCGCGGTGCGCTGGTGTCGATGGGCGAGAAATCCATCGATCGCGCCAACTGGAACTGGAATTTCATCGGCGATGCGGAAAATCCGTTCTTCACCCCCGATCCGGCTTCCGTTCCTGTCTTCACGCAGTATCTCGACGGCATCCGCAAGGCGGGCTCCTCGGTCGGTGCGGTGATCGAGATCGTCGCCGACGGCGTTCCACCGGGCCTCGGCGCGCCGATCTATGCCAAGCTCGACCAGGACATCGCCTCCGGCCTGATGTCGATCAACGCGGTCAAGGGCGTCGAGATCGGCAACGGCTTCGAGGCCGCCCGCATCACCGGCGAGCAGAATGCCGACGAGATGCGCATCGGCAATGACGGCAAGCCGGTGTTCCTGTCCAACAATGCCGGCGGCATCCTCGGCGGCATCTCGACCGGCCAGGCAATCGTCGCCCGTTTCGCCGTCAAGCCGACCTCGTCGATCCTGACCCCGCGAAAGTCGATCGATAAGGACGGCAAGGACGTCGAGATCATGACCAAGGGCCGCCACGATCCATGCGTCGGCATCCGCGCCGTGCCGATCGGCGAGGCAATGGTTGCCTGTGCGATCGCCGATCATTATCTGCGGCATCGGGGACAGACGGGGAGGGGAATAGGGGAATAGGGGAATAGGGGAATATGTTGCGCTCTTAGCCCGGCCGGCCAAATCTTTTTGCTTTTCCCTACTCCCTTACTGCCCTACTCCCTTATTCCCCTGCGAGCAAAGCGAGCACTTATGCCTTACGACCAGAAGAAAATCGTCGAAGCCCTGCGTGCTTTCGAACGCGGCGAGATCGTCGTCGTCATGGATGATGACGGGCGCGAGAACGAGGGCGACCTGATCGTCGCCGCTGTCCACTGCACGCCCGAAAAGATGGCGTTCATCGTTCGCCACACCTCCGGCATCGTCTGTACGCCGATGCCGCGCGAAGAAGCCAAGCGGCTGAACCTTGCCCCCATGGTCGCCGACAACGATTCCGCCCACACCACCGCTTTCACCGTCAGCGTCGATTTCAAGCATGGCACCACGACCGGCATCTCGGCCGAAGATCGCACTTTGACCGTTCGCAATCTTGCCAACGGCAATGTCGGTGGCTCGGATTTCGTCCGGCCCGGCCACATCTTTCCGCTGATTGCGCGCGAAGGCGGCGTGCTGATGCGCTCAGGCCATACCGAAGCAGCGGTCGATCTGTGCAAGCTCGCCGGCCTGCCGCCGGTTGGCGTCATTTCCGAGCTGGTCAATGATGACGGCACCGTCAAGCGCGGTCCGCAGGTGCAGGCTTTCGCCGAGGAGCATGGCCTCAAGCAGGTTTCGGTCGCCGACCTCATCGCCTACCGGCAGCGCAAGGAAACGCTGGTCGAACGCGTCGCCTGCTCGGAAATCGACACGCTCGGCGGCAAGGCACAGGTCTTCACCTACACGCTGCCGTGGGACTCCATGCATCACGTCGCCATCGTCTTCGGCGACATTCGTGACGGCGAGGACGTGCCGGTGCGTCTGCATTCCGAGGATGTGGTGACCGATGTCTTCGGCACCAGCCACCGGCTCGACGCCATCATGAAGACAATGGGCGAGCGCAGGCGCGGTGTCATCGTCTATCTCAGAGAAGGCTCCGTCGGCGTTGCGCATCAGGAGCGCAAGCGGCCGGCAAGCGGCGACCGCGAGGATCACGAAGAGGCGCGCCGCCGCGAAAACGAGTGGCGCGAGATCGGGCTAGGCGCCCAGATACTCAAGGATCTCGGCATCTCCTCGATCAACCTGATCGCCTCGCGCGAACGCCACTATGTCGGCCTCGAAGGTTTTGGCATCCACATCGCCAAGACCGAGATCCTCTGAGCCTCCCGCCGATCCGGTTGCCGGAGAAGACGGATGAATGCGTCTCTGCCTTCCAGCCAACGCAGCGAGCGGCTTTTGCTGCGCCGCCCAGAAGAGGCTGATCTGGATTTCCTGATCGACCTCTTTTCGCGCCGGGAGCTTGTTGCTCATCGTCCGGACCCTGTCCCGGATACAGCCCAGCAGAGCGCCGCGCGGCTGACGCGCGACATCGGTCATTGGGACAAGCACGGCTTTGGCCGCTGGGCGGTCGAGGCGGATGAAAAGCTGGTCGGCTTCGGCGGCGTCACGGTATCGGCGGATTTCGACGGTCTGAACCTGTCCTATCATCTTCATCCGGCGAGCTGGGGACATGGCTATGCCACGGAATTGGTGACGGAAGCACTGCGCACCGCGTTCGGCCCCTTGCGTGCCGATCGGGTTGTCGGCATCGTCCGCCCCGCCAATCCGGCTTCGCGACGGGTGCTGGAGAAATGTGGCTTCGTCTTCGAAAAAGAGGTGATGCTGCACGGGGCGCCAACGATAGTTTTGGCATTGGCGCACCCAAGAAGAGTCAATATTTCAGGCCCGGCCGCCTAGAGCGGCGCGCCCGGCCTAAGGCCCGGGCGCGCCGGAACTATTCCGCAGCAATCGCGGCTGCTTCGCATCCGTCCATCTCGCACTCAGCCGTGGCAAGGCTGCGCTGGCCAAGCAGCACCGTGGCCAGCGCGATCGTGCCTGAAGCCACAGAGACCCAGAACCCGTTCTGGGCACCGAACGCATCGACCACCGCGCCGGCCGCGAACGAGCCGAGCGCCATGCCGATGCCGATGCCGGTCATGACCCAGGTAATGCCTTCGGTCAGCATCGCCTCCGGCACATGCCGCTCGATCAGGCCGAAGGCGGTGATGAAGGTCGGCGAGATCGCCACGCCGCTGATGAACACGGTCAGCGCCAGCAGTGGCACGGTGTCGGCGGTGAGCGGCAACAGCGTGCCGAGCGCGACGAGGGCGACCGCGATGGCCAACTGGCGTTGCAGCGGCGCCTTCAGGCTGAGCGCGCCGACGATGATGCCGAGCACGAACGATCCCAGCGCGTAAACGCCGATGACAAGGCTGGCGGCGCCGGGCTGGCCAAGCTCCTTGGTGATCGCCACGGTGCTGACTTCCGTCGTCGCGAAGGTCGCGCCGATGAAGATCAGGGCGAAGGTGATGATCTGAACCGCCCGCAGGCGGATCGCCGAGCCGCTTGAGCCATGGTCCACCGGCCGCACTTGCGGCTCCGTCGAGCGTTGCAGGATGAAGGCCGCTGATCCGAATGCGAGAAATAATGTGCTCACCAGAACGCCGGCTTCCGGGAACAGGGCAGCACTGAGACCGACCGATAGCGATGCCCCGGCGATATAGACCAGTTCATCGGCCGCGGACTCGAAGGCGAATGCGGTGTTCATCTGCGGCCGTCCGCGGAAAATCTCTGTCCAGCGCGCCCGCACCATCGCCGGCATGCTTGGCATGGCCGCGGCCAGTAGGGCCGACACGAACAGCGTCCACACCGGCCAGTCCTGGTTGGCCGCCGCTATCAGGACGGCGAAAGCCAGCACCGCGATGATGGTGGTGGGCACGACGATTTGTGTCTGGCCCAGGCGGTCCACCAATCTCGATATCTGCGGCGCAACGAAAGCGTTGGCCAGAGCGTATGTTGCCGAGACGGCTCCGGCCAGCCAGTATTCGCCACGCGTCTGCGACAGCATCGCCACGATGCCGATGGGCGCCATGGCGATCGGCAGGCGCGCCATGAATCCGGCGGCCGCAAAGCCCTTGGCTCCGGGGGCACGAAAGATTTCCGCATAGGGATTTTGCATGGGTGGTTCCTCGACAAAGGACGATTCGGCAATTACATACGAAGCGTATGATTGTTAAATAGAGCATACGCCGCGTATGTCAATTGGCATACGTTACGTATGTGAATAGGGCCAGAAGCCATGCACAGACCCCGCAAGGAGATGATCGCCGAGACGCGCGCAAAGCTGATCGCGGCGGCCCGCCATGCCTTCGGCACAACAGGCTATGCGGAAGCCTCGATGGATGATTTCACCGCTTCGGCCGGGCTGACGCGCGGCGCGCTCTATCATCATTTCGGCGACAAGAAGGGGCTGCTGCAGGCGGTCATAGCCCAGATCGACGGCGAGATGGCGGCGCGCATCAATGAGGTCGCGTCGAGAGCGCCGACCCGCTGGCAGCATTTCGTCGACGAGTGCTCGACCTATATCGAGATGGCGCTGGAGCCGGAAATCCAGCGCATCATGTTCCGGGATGGCCCGGCCGTGCTGGGGGATCCAGCGCAATGGCCGAATGCCAGTGCGTGCATCGTGTCAATGACCGACCATCTGACCGCGCTGCAGGAGGAGGGGGTCGTTGTCTCGAGCCTCGACCCCGAGACGGCCTCGCGACTGATCAACGGAGCGAGCAGCCAGGCAGCGCAACGGATCGCCAATTCGGACGACCCCGAAGCGACGTCCAAGAAGGTGGTGACGGCGTTCAAGCAACTGCTCGAAGGCCTGCTCAAGAAGCCGGATCCGCAGTCGAATTGAAGTTCCCACCGGAGCTTTCGTGCCGGCAGCTGTTCCCGATAGGAATTTTTTCTTGACACCTGCCCTCAGCTAAGGTACATATTCGTCCATGGTGCTGATTTGCGCCGGTGACCCGCCGCACAGGCGGGTTTTTCGTTTGATGCTCCGTCAGACAATGCGCCGGCGAAAGGCTGCGAAAGAAAACCGTTGCCCAGAATTCGTCGCCCTGTGGTGCCAGGGCCGGCAATTGACAATCGTCGGGTTGAGTTCATCCTCTTCCACCATCTCTGAGGCGGAGATTCGGGGCACATGTGGGATTTCGAGATCGGCCGGTCGGTGTCCATCATGATGCGGACCTGGCCGTTCATCGTCTTTCGTATGATCGTCTATTTCGGCATCACGCTGGCCTACATCATGGCGACCGGCACCGGTGCCTCGGTCGGCTATGGCGTCGGCCATATCTCCACCGATCCCGACGGGCCCATGTCCTTTGCCCTGTGGGGCGGCGTGGTCGGGTTTGGCATCGTCTCTATCGCGGTCTACTGGATCCGCGAATACATCCTCTATATCGTCAAGGCCGGCCACATCGCCGTCATGGTTCATCTGATCGACGGCCGCGACATTCCCGGCGGTCAGGACCAGATCGCCTACGCCAGGGATGTCGTCACCCAGCGTTTTGCCGAGGCCAATATCCTTTTCGTCGTCGACCAACTCGTCAAGGGTGCCATCCGCGCCATCACCGGCCTGCTCGGCGGTATCGCCGCCTTCCTGCCGATACCGGGCCTGAGCGGCCTGGTCTCCTTCATCAACACGGTGATCCGCCTGTCGCTGACCTATGTCGACGAGATCATCCTCGGCTACAACATCCGCATCAATTCAGCCTCACCCTTCGAGACGGCGCGCCAAGGCGTCGTGCTCTATGCCCAGAACGGCAAGGTCATGGTCAAGAACGCCGTCTGGCTGGCGGTCATCATGTGGGGCGTGTCGTTCGTCATCTTTCTGATGATGCTGGCGCCTGCCGGCGCCATTCTGTTCCTGATGCCCGGCCAACTCGCCGGCTGGGCCTTCGTGCTCGCCATCGTCTTCGCCTGGGCATTCAAGGCGGCCTTCATCGAGCCTTTCGCCATCGCTTGCCTGATGCAGGTCTATTTCAAGACCATCGCGGGCCAGGTGCCGGATCCGGCCTGGGACGCCCGGTTGGCCGATGCGTCGTCGAAGTTCAGGGAACTCAAGGACAAGGCGCTCGCCTCCTTCGGCGGTTCGCGCTGGGGTACGGCCGGCGCCACACCCTGATCGGCCGGGCAGGTGGTGTCTGGTGAGGCAGAAACGGTGTTGAGGCGCGCCACGGTGGACTTGAGCTGTGCCTCGCCTTGCCCGGAAAACGTCTCGCTCATGATCAGTTCCGGCAGCGGCAGCCGCCGTCCCCAACCATGCGTTTCAAGGTCCGGTTTGGAAGCGAACTCGGAAACACGGCCGACGCAGAGATAGGCGATTGGCGTTACGTGATCCGGAATGGCCAACAACCGCTTCAGCGCCTCAGCCTCGATGATGCTCACCCAGCCGACGCCAACGCCCTCGGCACGCGCGGCCAGCCAGAAATTCTGCACCGCGCAGACGGTGCTGTAGAGATCCATCTCCGGATTGTGCCAGCGTCCCAGCGGCGAACCCTTCGAGCGCTGCCGGTCGCAAGTGATGCAGATGTTGAGCGCGCTTTCGCAGATGCCTTCCAGCTTGAGCTTGCGGTACAGCGCCTGTTTTTCCGCCTCGATCGCCGGCAGTTCCTGCTCGCGCGCGGCCAGGAACAGGTCGCGCACCCTTTCGCGTCGCTCGATGTCACGAATGACAATGAAATTCCATGGCTGCATGAAGCCGACCGATGGCGCATGATGGGCGGCAAGCAGCAGCCGCGCCAGCACGTCGTCATCGATCGCGGTGGGCAGGAAATGGCTGCGCACGTCGCGCCGCGTGAACATGGCGCGATAGACCGCATCGCGCGCATTCTGGTCGAATCCATCGTCAATGGCAGCGGTCATATGTTCCGGCATCGCTTGTCCCCTTGCGATTGCAGATTCAAAACGGTCAGAGCATACTTTGTGCGTCCAAATGGACGCACGTCGCTCTGATGCCATCCGCCTGACCATGCGGATGACGATGCCTGCCAGGCCGGTCTTCTGGCTTGGGATCAACCCGCGTCCGGTGCCTTCCCGTCATCGACAGTGGCATTTACCGGCGCGGTCCCCCTCACAGCGTTGGGCACGCCACGGAATTCAACCGTGTTCCCGATTCTCCCGCTTGCGGCGGGCACCAGGCAGTACCCAGGGACCTTACGCCGAAGCGCCGGCGAGGCCAATGCCTGCGGCGACACGAATGGACGCAGGCGCGATTTTCCCCAGTCATCGGCCGCCCGTGCATGGCCTTTGTCGATCCGGGTCACTAGATTAGGACGATGACCACCCGTCTCTACACGCATCCGATCTTCCTCGAGCATCTCACGCCGCCCGGACATCCCGAGCGGCCCGACCGCTTGCGCGCCATCGAGCGCGTGCTCGATGAGGAAGCCTTTGCCGCGCTCGATCGTATCCAGGCGCCGGAAGGCGACGAGGCCACCATCCTCTACGCGCATCCCGCCGATTTCGTCGCCCGCGTGCGCGCCGCCATTCCCGACGAGGGGATTGCCCGCATCGATGCCGACACCACTGCCAGTCCGAAGAGCTGGCAAGCGGCGATCACCGCGATCGGCGCCGCCAACGCCGCCGTCGATGATGTCTTTTCGGGCCGCGCCGACAACGTCTTTGTCGCCGCCCGGCCGCCCGGCCATCATGCCGAAAAGACCACGGCCATGGGCTTCTGCCTGTTCAACACGGCGGCGATCGCGGCGCGTTATGCGCAGAAGAAACACGGTGTCGAGCGCGTTGCCATCGTCGACTGGGACGTGCATCACGGCAATGGCACGCAGGATATTTTCTGGGACGATCCCTCGGTGCTCTATTGCTCGACACACCAGATGCCGCTTTATCCCGGCACCGGAGCGAAGACCGAAACGGGCGCCGGCAATATCGTCAACGCACCGCTGGCGCCGCAGACCGGCAGCGAAGTGTTTCGCGATGCCTTCCTGTCGCGCGTCCTGCCCGCGCTCGACAATTTCGCGCCCGACCTGATCATCATTTCGGCCGGGTTCGACGCGCACCACCGCGATCCGCTGGCCGAGATCAATCTGACCGAGGATGATTTCGACTGGGCGACCGGCCAGTTGATGCAGCGC
Organism: Mesorhizobium sp. M7A.F.Ca.CA.001.04.2.1; assembly: GCF_003998485.1. Lineage (NCBI taxonomy): Bacteria > Pseudomonadati > Pseudomonadota > Alphaproteobacteria > Hyphomicrobiales > Phyllobacteriaceae > Mesorhizobium > Mesorhizobium sp. M7A.F.Ca.CA.001.04.2.1. Next base: position 15,082 of record NZ_RZQT01000064.1, on the reverse strand, counting down.
GCGGCACGCCACAGCGGCAACCGGCTCGTCAGCCTGCTCGAGGGCGGCTACGATCTGCAGGGATTGGCATTTTCGGTCGCCGCCCATGTCGGGCGACTGATGAAAGGATGAATGATGGCTGGTGAGACCAACGAAGACGTCAAGGCGATGAGCTTCGAGCAGGCACTCGATGCGCTGGAGAAGATCGTCGATGATCTGGAGCGTGGCGACGTGCCGCTCGACCAGTCGATCAGGATCTATGAACGTGGCGAGGCGCTTAAGGCGCATTGCGACCGGCTGCTGAAGGCCGCCGAGGACAAGGTCGAGAAGATCAGGCTGTCGCGCGACGGCAAGCCGGTTGGAACGGAGCCGCTCGACGCGGATTGAGGCCGGTCCGAACGATGGCCTCGCCTCACCGGTTTTTGGACATGATCATGATCGAGGATATAACTCGTTGCGATTGAAACAGCTCAAGGACAAGAGGAGATACGGAAGCGATGTGCAGAAACATCAAGACCCTGTTCAATTTTGATCCGCCGGCAACCAATGACGAGGTGCGCGACGCGGCCCTTCAGTTCGTCCGCAAGCTGAGCGGAACGACGCGACCCTCGAAGCAGAACCAGCACGCCTTCGATCATGCCGTCGACGCCATCGCGGCCTCAGCGCGCGAACTGCTCGATTCCCTGGAAACCCATCAGCATCCGCGCAATCGCGAAGAGGTGGCGGCCAAGCTGCGGGCAAAGGCGGCCATCCGCTTTGCCTGATGCGGCCAGGCGGCCTTCGACCACCGACAAGGAGAGTCCATGAGCTTCTTCCCCGGGAAAGACCCTGAGGTGGGCGATGCGTTCGCCAGCGATCAGATCGAATTGATGGTCATTCCGAACGCCAAGGACATCGGTGGTTTTCAGGTGCGCCGTGCCCTGCCAACGGCAAAAAGGCGGTTGGTCGGTCCGTTCATCTTCTTCGACCGCATGGGTCCCGCGATCCTGCGGGCCGGCCAGGCGCTGGACGTCCGTCCGCATCCGCATATCGGACTGTCGACGGTCACCTATCTGTTCGACGGCAAGATCCGGCACCGCGACTCCCTCGGCACCGAAATGGTCATTCAGCCCGGCGACGTGAATTTGATGACCGCCGGCCGCGGCATCGTCCATTCGGAGCGTACGCCGGAGGAACTGCGTGGCGCGCCGATGTCGGTATCCGGCCTGCAGACATGGCTGGCGCTGCCGGACGACAAGGAAGAGGTGGCTCCTGTGTTCGAGAACACAGGAGCGGTCAGGCTTCCCGAGATTGATGCCGAAGGCGTCAACGGGCGCCTCATCATCGGCGATTTCCAAGGATTACGGTCCCCGGTCAGGGCCGATTCGGAGACGCTCTACGCCGACCTGCGCCTGGCGTCCGGCGCCAGCGTGAAAATCCCTGCCGATGCGGAAGAGCGCGCCATTTACACGCTGGAAGGCGAGGTCTCGATTTCGGGCGATGTGTTCCCAGCCGAACGGCTGCTGGTGTTCCGTCCCGGTGACGAGATCGTCGTGTCGTCGCAGACCGGGGCGCATTTCATGCTGTTCGGCGGCGCCTCTCTTGGTTCGAAGCGTTACATCTGGTGGAATTTCGTCTCGTCGTCGAAAGAGCGTATCGAACAGGCGAAAGAGGAATGGAAGACAGGCCGCTTCGACATCGTTCCAGGAGACGAGGAAGAGTTCATTCCGCTGCCGGAAAGCTGATGCCTGTCGCCCAAAGTGGCCCGGTTTGGGGAAACGACCTGCATAGAAGCAAAAGACCACAGTCTGATCCGCGTCACTGACACGCATTTACTTTCGCCGGCCGGCGGCCTATTTCGCCCATCAACCGAAAGCCTGAGCACCGTGAACGCAACGCCGCATACGCCGCTTCTCGACAAGGCCCGCATCCCGGCCGACCTGCGCATGCTTGCCGAGAGTGAGCTGCCGCAACTGGCGTCCGAGCTTCGCGCCGAGCTGGTCGACGCGGTATCCCGCACGGGTGGTCATCTGGGCGCCGGCCTTGGCGTGGTCGAGCTGACAGTGGCGCTGCACTATGTCTTCAACACCCCCGATGATCGGCTGATCTGGGATGTCGGCCACCAAGCCTATCCGCACAAGATCCTGACCGGCCGCCGCGACCGTATCCGCACGCTGCGCCAGGAAGGCGGCCTATCCGGCTTCACCCGCCGCGCCGAGAGCGAGTACGATCCATTCGGCGCTGCCCACTCCTCGACATCGATATCGGCCGGCCTCGGCATGGCCGCGGCCCGCGATCTCTCCGGCGGCCGCAACAATGTCATCGCCGTCATCGGCGACGGCGCCATGTCTGCCGGCATGGCCTACGAGGCGATGAACAATGCCGGCGCACTCGATGCACGGCTGATCGTCATTCTCAACGACAACGACATGTCGATCGCGCCGCCAACCGGCGCCATGAGCGCCTATCTGGCGCGGCTGGCCTCCGGCAAGGCCTATATCGGCCTGCGCGATTTCGGCAAAAAACTGACGTCTTATCTCGGCAAGCGCGCGGATCGTGCGATCACAAGGGCGGTCGAGCATGCACGTGGCTACGTCACCGGCGGCACGCTGTTCGAGGAACTCGGCTTCTATCACATCGGCCCGATCGACGGCCACAATCTGGAACATCTGATCCCGGTCCTGAAAAATGTCCGAGACAATGGCGAAGGCCCGGTGCTCATCCATGTCGTCACCCAGAAGGGCAAGGGCTATGCGCCGGCGGAAGCCGCCGCCGACAAATATCACGGCGTCAACAAGTTCGACGTCATCACCGGCGCGCAGGCCAAGGCGCCGGCCAACGCACCGGCCTACACCAAGGTGTTCGCCGAAAGCCTGGTCCAGGAGGGCCGCGAGGACGACCGCATCGTCGCCGTCACCGCAGCCATGCCGAGCGGTACCGGCCTCGACCTGTTCGGCGAAGCGTTCCCGTCGAGGACCTTCGATGTCGGCATCGCCGAACAGCACGCGGTGACCTTCGCCGCCGGCCTCGCCACCGAAGGCTACAAGCCGTTCGCGGCCATCTATTCCACCTTCCTGCAGCGCGCCTACGACCAGGTCGTCCACGACGTCGCCATCCAGAAATTACCGGTGCGCTTTCCCATCGACCGCGCCGGCTTCGTCGGCGCCGATGGCGCCACCCATTGCGGCGCCTTCGACACCACCTTCCTGGCGACACTGCCGGGCTTCGTGGTGATGGCGGCGGCCGACGAGGCGGAGCTGCGCCACATGGTACGCACCGCGGCAAGCTATGATGACGGCCCGATCGCCTTTCGCTATCCGCGCGGCAATGGCGTTGGCGTCGACATGCCGGAGCGTGGCTCCGTGCTCGAAATCGGCAAGGGCCGCATCGTCAGGGAGGGCACCAAGGTAGCATTGCTGTCCTTCGGCACACGGCTGCAGGATTGCCTGATCGCCGCCGAGGAGCTAGGGGCTGCCGGGCTTTCCACCACGGTCGCCGACGCCCGTTTCGCCAAGCCGCTCGACGAGGATCTGATCCGGCGGCTGGCCCGCTCGCATGAGGTTCTGGTGACGGTGGAGGAGGGCGCCGTCGGCGGCTTCGCCAGCCATGTGCTGCAGTTCCTCGCCCATGAAGGCCTGCTGGAAAGCGGCCTGAAGGTGCGCCCGCTGGTGCTGCCCGACGTGTTTACCGACCACGCGAAGCCGGAAAAGATGTATGCCGATGCCGGGCTCGATGCTGCCGGCATCGTGCGCACCGTGTTCGTCGCGCTCGGGCATACGGTTCGCGCCCAGCGCGCCTGAATCAAAGTCTCAGTGACTTGAATCAGTTTGCCGGCCAACGTTCTTAACGCGTTGTTTACGCTGCCGTTTGGCGCTTTGCTTACCGTGTCTCTTGGCCGTTTTTCAACGGCGCCCTGCTAGATCGTGATCAGGCAGGGAGACAGCAACAATGAAAACGCTTCTGTGCGGCGCAGCGCTTTGCGCCGTCATCGTCGCGCCGGCCACAGCCGAAACGCGCTATGATCGCAGCCTCGAAAAGGCGGCCATGGGCATCGTCGCCGGCAAGATGGGCGACATCCGCGGCGGCTTTTCCTTCAAGCAGGTGCCGCAACTGGTGGTTCTGCCGGCCCCCGTTCCCGCACCTGCGGTTGCCATCGAGCCTTCACGCGAGCAAGCGTCGGGAGGGCGTGCGGATGGGTTGTCTCCGGCCGTCGAGCGCCCGGTTTCGCGAAGCGTATTCTGAGCTAGAGACCAGCAAGCCCTGATCGGGATTGCCCGATCGTTTCATCGTGCTTTGCCGCTGTGCGGGTGATCTAAAGGCGTCGGCACTGCTACTCCGCCGCCACCAGCTCCGCTTGTTGCGCCGGTTTCTCGGGGCGCCAGGATTGCGCCGCGTGGCGGGCGCGGTCTGCCAGGGCGGCAAGGCGTCCGCGCAGGTTTCGTCCACCCACCACTGACGACAAGATCACCGAATGCGTCGCAAAGCGGCGCTTGAAATCCTCGCCGCCGCAGAGAAAATCGATCGTGGTCAAGCCCCTGTCGAACGACCACTGGATGTAATCCATCATCAAGACCATGCCCGGCGAGGCCCGTTCGAAGGCCGGATCATAGGTGGTGACGAAAGCCATCATCGTTCCATGCTGCTCGAAATTGATCGATATGGCGATGATCTCGTCTTCGCGTTCGAGCACGAAAATGCGCAGCAACCCAAGCCCGGCCAGAACCGAGATCAGTGCCGGCAGCGCGGGGGAACCTTCGTCGAACAGGTCCGAGACGCGGCCGTGTTTTGCGAGCCATAGCCGTTTCAGCGCGGCGACGCGTTCCAGCACCGGCTCGCGGGCTTCGTGCGCATCCATCAGGCGGAAACGCAGCGCGCCGCCTTCCTCCATGAATTTGTAACCACGGCGATAGTTTTGCCGGGTTTTCTTCGACTGGCTTTCAAACCATTGTGCGCCGCGTTGTCCGGCGCTGGAAACTCGGTAGCTGACCTCGCTGCGGTGGCTCGGCTGCAAAATGCTGCCCTGGCCTGGGGCGGCGGGACCAAGCAGGGTCCGGAATCGAGCATCGGGCAACAGCCGATTGAGATACGCAAGATCGAAGCCGCCATCGTCGAGGATATGTTGCCAGAGTTGCGGCAGGATCTGTGGCTCTGCATCGGGAGCAAGCAGGACATCGCCATAGTCGCAGTGATCCTTCGCCGCCCATTCCAGCATACGGATGCCCGAGCGCCAGAAGGTCGCGAGCGCAATGACCGCCTCGAGGCGCTCGCCGCTCCAGACCAGGCCGATCCTGAGGCCGCGGCGGTCCTGATGCGGTGTGGTGTGCCACCAGGCCGAGATCCAGTCGGGATGCTGGAAAACGAGGCCGCCGGCGCGTTGCCAGAGCGCTGCCCAGGCGGGCGCGATTTCTGCCAGTCGCTCTGGCGAGGTTGCAATTTCGATCCGGTGCGCTTGCTGCATCCGGAACACGGCCGGTCCGTTCATGGCTTGCCCCCCTGCGGCGATTGCTGTGGCTCGGGCTTGTCGGCGCGGAAATGTCTGGCGATCTGCCGCCACATCCGCTGCAGCGGCATGACATAGAGGCCTGCTAGCGACTGGTAGTCGCGCACGTTGCGTTCGATCAAACCGAACTTGAAGTCCTCGTCGGGTCTCGGAACGCACAGAGTTCCGAAGAGCCGATCCCAGAACGAGAAGAGCAGCCCGAAGTTCTTGTCGTAGTGGCGCGGGTCGGTGCTGTGGTGCAACTGATGCCAGTGTGGGCACAGGATCAGATTGTTCAACGGCCCAAACGAGATCTTGAAATGCGTGTGCCTGACGAAATCCATCATCAGGATGTTGCGTATGATGTAGACGTTGACGCCGAAGACCGTCAGTTCAACCAGGTTCAGCGACACCAGCGACCAGATGCCGAAGCAGATGCCGGGAATGACGCCGTCCCAGGCCCGGTTCATCAATTCGTCGAGCGGGTGGACGCGATCCTTGGTGATGCCGACCATCACCTCGGCCGAATGGTGCACCTTGTGCAGTTCCCAGAGCACCGGGTAGCGGTGCTGGGCGACATGATAGAGATAGTACGAAATGTCATAGGCAAGCAGCATGGTGAGGGTGAAGATCGTCACCGTCACAGGCCCCGCCGGTCCCTCGATCAGAGGCGGCTGGATTGCCAGCAGCGTGGAGAGCAACCAGTTCGTCGCATAGCCGACGGCGCTGACGAAGACGACGCCGGCGGGCAGCATGAGGAATGGCATCAGCGCCTTCCGCGTCACCCAGAACAAAAGGTCGGCTTTCGCCGAAGGATGCGTGATGACCTCATGCGGCACCGCGAACTCGAAGAATTCTTTCCAGCTCTTTTTCTCGACCGTGCGCCAGTAGGCGACCAGGGCACTGACCAAAGCAGTCAGCAACAGAAGTCCGGTCGCCAGCAGGCCGGCGCCGGAAATCCGGTCAAGAACCTTGTAGACGATGTCGCTGGCCATTTCCAAAGTTGCCGCCTCTTCATCCGGGTTTTCCCGTCGTCGCGGTCATAACATTGAAGTCCTCAAGCAAATGCGATGAAAATTGGTTAAGAAATCATGAGGCTTTCTAGATTGTTGGTATTTACCCGCAGGCGGTGAGACCTCATGCTTCGGCGGTCATCCGTCTCAACGGGCGTAACGCATGGGTATTCATAAGGATGGTCGGCGGGACGGGACGCCTCACCATCGTCGCCGTGCAAGATGCTGAGCGTGATGATGGGAACGAGAGACGAAATGCTTCCAGCTGGCGCTCTTGCCATCGTCGTCGGCTTTCGCCATGAAGGCCGATGAATTCGCCTCTGCCAGCCAGCGCACGCCAGCGGCTCGACGACCTGCTCGTCCAGCGCGGGCTGTTTGCCAGCCGCTCACGTGCCCGCGATGCGGTCGAGCGCGGCACTGTGACCGTCGACGGCGTCATTGCGCGCAAGCCCGGCCAGAGCGTTTTGCCGCAATGTCACGTTGCCATCGATGATCCGGCGCAAGGCTATGTGTCGCGCGCGGCACTCAAGCTGATCGGCGGGCTCGATCATTTCGGCCTCGATCCTGCCGGCCGTGAAGCGCTCGACATCGGCGCCTCGACCGGCGGCTTCACCCAGGTGTTGCTCGAGCGCGGCGTGGCCCATGTCACCGCCGTCGATGTCGGGCATGGCCAGATGCATCCTGATATCGGCGGCGACCCGCGTGTGACGGTGATCGAAGGGCTGAACGCCCGCGACCTCGCCGTCACCGATCTCGGCGGGCGTATTCCGGATTTCATCGTCTCCGACGTCAGCTTCATCTCGCTGAAACTGGCGCTGCCGCCGGCCCTTGGTCTGGCCAAGGCTGGCGCAAAGGCCATGTTTCTGGTCAAGCCGCAATTCGAGGCCGGCAGGGAAGCGATCGGCAAGGGTGGTCTGTTGAAGGATCCCTTCGACGCCGCCCGTGTCGCCGGCCTGCTGCAGGATTGGCTGGACTCCGTTCCCGGCTGGCGCTCGCTGGGGCTGCATCTGTCGCCGATCGATGGCGGCGACGGCAATCGCGAATTCCTGCTCGGTGGGATCAAGGATCGATGAGCGCGCGCTTCAGCATCAGGAAACTTGGCGCTCAGGGCGACGGCGTCGCCGAGACCGAGACAGGCGATCTGTTCATTCCCTTCACACTGCCCGGTGAAACGGTCACCGCCGCGCGCGAAAGGGATCGCGCCATGCTGATGGCGGTGCTGGAAGCATCGCCGCTGCGCATCGATCCCGCCTGCTGCCACTTCACCGAATGCGGCGGTTGCGCGCTCCAGCATTTCGAAGCCGAAGCCTATCGCCAGTGGAAACGCGAAAAAGTGGCGCACATCCTGAAGGGCAAGGGCATCGATTGCGAGATCGGTGACCTAGTCGCCTGCGCACCGCAGACGCGCCGCCGTGTCGTGCTTGCCGCCCGGCGCACCGAGACAGGCATGCTGCTCGGCTTCCATCGCCATCTGTCGCCGGAGATCGTCGCCATATCGGAATGCCCGATCTCGCTGCCGGAGATCGTTGCCGCCCTCGATCTCTTGAGGGCGCTCGCCGAATTGGTCTGCGCAACCGCCAAATCGTTCCGGCTGGCGGTCACCGTGACCGGTTCGGGGCTCGATGTCGCGGTTCACGAATCCGGCAAGCTCGGGGAGCACCAGCGCCGGATCGCGGCTAACTTCGTCATGGCGCAGGGCTTTGCCAGGCTGTCCATCGATGACGAAATCATCATCGAGCCGAAAAAGCCGGTGGTCATGTTCGGCGGCGTCGCTGTCGCCTTGCCCCCGGGCGCGTTCCTGCAGGCAACCGAGGCCGCCGAACAGGCGATGGCCGACATCGTCGGCGGACATCTGAAGCGTGCCAAGAAGGTGGCGGATCTTTTCGCCGGTTGCGGTAGCTTTGCTCTGCGTCTGGCCGCGAAGTCGGAAGTCCATGCGGTGGAAGGCGATGCGGCAGCGCTTTCGGCGCTCGACCGTGGATCGCGCTTCGCCACCGGCTTGAAGCGGGTGACGGGCGAACGCCGCGACCTGTTCCGCCGGCCGCTGACGTTCAAGGAGTTGAATGCGTTCGACGGTGTGGTGTTCGACCCGCCGCGCGCCGGCGCCGAGGACCAGTCGAAGCAGATCGCCCGCTCGGATGTTCCCTACGTTGCCGCGGTATCCTGCAATCCGGTGACGCTGGCTCGCGACCTGCGCATCCTCATCGACGGCGGCTACGCCTTGAAGAGCGTGACGCCGATCGACCAGTTCCTGTGGTCGCCGCATGTCGAAGCGGTGGCACTGCTGGAGAAGCCGAAGAAGCGGCGATAGCCTGGAGGCTTCGGCCCTACGAACTTGGCGACAGTCGTTTCGACGTGCCGCCGCGTTGGTTGATCGACACCCAGGTATTTGGGTTCTGCTGCGACTGACGTTTCACGAAGTAATAGCCCGTCGCGTTCCAGGGCCTGATCTCATTGACCAGATTGTCCAGGACAAGATCGCCCTTGTCGGTTTTCACCGTCAGAATGGTGTGGCCTTCATTGTCCAGGTCGCGCACCACGGTCATCAGCAACGCCTGCCGGGGGAATCCCGCTGCCAGAAGAAGCTTGCGCTTGTAGAGCGCGTAGATCTTGCAGTCGCCCTTGCCGTCCACCGGATAGTCCCAGTGATCCGCCATCGTACCCCAGTGATCGAAATTGCTGACGGGTTTGATGGCGCTGTTCGCCTTGTGATTTATCCGCTTGAGGATGCGTAGGTTCTGCGCGGTTAGCTTGACATTCGCCGCCGGCAGAGCGGGCACCTTGCACTCCTTTGGCCGGCGATGGCAGAAATCGACCCAACCGTAGGGGACGCTGGTGCTTCCACCAACTGCGGCAGATTGCGTCGATCGCGACTTGAACAATGTCGACTGTGCCGCCGCTGGACTGGCTTGCAACCATGTCGCGCCAATCAACGAAACGAAGCCAAGCAGGAAAGAGGAGGTCAGGACGCCGGGGAAATGCCGCATTGCCAACACCACCGCAACCAGAAGGCCGGCACTGCGTTCGTGCGGAAACGGCAGCCCAGGCAGTTAAACACCTAACAATTTCCTAATGCCGATTGTGTTCACTTCAAGGTGCAGCCGGGAATTCAAACTGGAAAACGCAAGCATCAGCGGGCGCATTCGATCTGACTCGACCATCGGGGCGCCAGCGACGGACCTTTGTCATGCGTCCTGCAAGCTGTCATATCCCCCCGTCTTTGCAGCCTTGAGGAAATTACGATCAAAGGTTGCAAAGCCAGCGCAATGAGCTGATTTCCCCAGATGCAGAGCATCTGCGAAATCCATTCCCTTCTTCGCGAGGTCGAGTGCGGACGACACCACCGCGCTGTCCGCGACCTCTACTGTTGGGAGCCCGCCAAATGTCCGCAGCGCGATGTCAGGCGCCGCATAACGTAAGCGCCGGCGCAACTCTCATGATGGCGCTCTCGGGTGCGCTCGTCGCCTGGATTTAGCGAAAGATCGCTCGAACCGGGCTATTGCCGTCCTATGCACTTGGCATGGCGGCCATGACGTTTGTCGCAGCTGCGCTGTATGTCTCCGGCCACGACGGGACCGTCGACTGCCTGAGTGCTTGGGTCAAATATGCGATCGGTGGCGTCATCGCCTTCCTGATTCTCTACACGACTTCGCGCCGGTCTATCGGCAAGGCATAACGGCCCGGCCAGCGGGGCCGTTCGCTCAGACCCGCGTGCCGCCCACCGTCATCTGGTTCATGCGCAGATGCGGCTGGCCGACGCCGACCGGCACGCCCTGTCCGGCCTTGCCGCACATGCCGATGCCGGTGTCGAGCTTCATGTCGTTGCCGATCATCGAGACGCGATGCATGGCGTCCGGACCGTTGCCTATCAGCATCGCGCCCTTGATCGGCTGCGTCACCTTGCCGTTCTCGATCATGTAGGCCTCGGTGCAGCCGAACACGAATTTGCCCGAGGTGATGTCGACCTGGCCGCCACCGAAGGAGACGGCATAGATGCCGTTCTTGACCGAGGCGATGATTTCGTCCGGCTCCATGTCGCCCGCCGTCATATAGGTGTTGGTCATGCGCGGCATCGGCTGGTGTGCGTAGCCTTCGCGGCGGCCGTTGCCGGTTGCCTTCATGCCCATCAGCCGAGCGTTCTGGCGATCCTGCATGTAGCCGACCAGTTTGCCGTCCTCGATCAGCACATTGCGGGCCGAAGGCGTGCCTTCGTCGTCGACTGTCAGCGAGCCGCGCCGCTCGGGCATCGTGCCGTCGTCGACGACGGTCACCCCCTTGGCGGCGACCTGCTGGCCGAGCAGTCCGGCGAAGGCCGAGGTCTTCTTGCGGTTGAAATCGCCTTCCAGCCCATGGCCGACGGCCTCGTGCAGCATGACGCCCGGCCAGCCGCTGGACAAGACGATGTCGAAGGTGCCGGCCGGCGCCGGTATGGCCTCGAGATTGACCAGAGCTTGCCTGAGCGCCTCCTTGGCGGCGTGCTTCCAGCTGTCCTCGACCAGGAATTCGCCAAACGCCTTGCGGCCGCCCATGCCGTAGGAGCCGCTCTCCTGGCGGTCGCCATTGCCGACAACGACGGAGACGTTGACGCGGACCAGCGGGCGGATGTCGCGCACCATTTGGCCGTCGGCGCGCACGATCTCGACATGCTGCCAGGATGCGGCGAGCGATGCCGAAACCTGCCGCACGCGCGGGTCCTCGGCGCGCAGCCAGGCGTCGATTTCCTGCAGGAGCTTTGCCTTGGCCTCGAAGGAGGGCGAGGGGATCGGGTTCTCTTCGCCATAGAGATGGCGGTTGGTGCGGGCGGGTGCGGCGGCAAGCGTGCCGGAATAGCCGCCCTTGACGGTCGAAACGGCATCGGCCGCGCGCAGCAGCGAAGCTTCGGAGAGATCGCTGGAATGGGCATAGCCGCTGGCTTCGCCGGCAACCGCGCGCAGGCCAAACCCTTGGTCGGTGTTGAAGTTGGCGGTCTTCAGCCGGCCATTGTCGAACATCAGCGCTTCGCTCTCGCTGTATTCGAGGAACAGCTCGCCGTCATCGGCGCCGTTGATGGTTTCGGCGACGATCTGCTTGATGCGATCGTCTGAAATGTCGAATTGGCCGATCAGGCTGTTCATGGCGCGTCCGTTCACAGGAGGAATGGGTCTTTGCCACGATGTAGGCGCGAAGGTGCGCCGAGACAATCGCTCAGCCGCATTGTGAAGACAAAAGCGGTTTGCCAGCAGACCGTCGACGTCACTTCTGGTTGATGAAGCCGGTGATGTCGCCGGGCTTTCAGGGGAGGGCGGCGAAGCCGTCGGCAAAACCCTTGAGGTCGACCGGGATGCCGATGCCTTCTTCCGGGGTCTGGAAGACAATGAAGGTGGCCGACGTGCCGGTCTTCAGCGTGTCGAGAAGCGGCTTCTCGAGGATAACCTCGGCATAGCAGCCGTCCTGGAAACAGCGCACGAAATAGGCGCGACCGATGTCCTTGCCGTCGACATTGAGGCCAAGCCCGTTGGGCAAAAGCACGCCGAGCGGCGCCAGAACGCGCAGGATCTCCGCCTTGTTGTCGGCGGTGCGCAGCACGACGACCGACAGTCCCATCTCCGGACGGTCCTCGGCGACGACGTTCTGCATCATCACGCATTGTTCCGAGGTGGCACCGGCCGGCGTGTCGCAGATGATCGACCATGCGCCATGCGTCGAGCGAACGGTACCGCTCGGTTGCGCGGCGTTCGCCGTGCCGGACACGATCGCGGACAAGCCGATGCCAGACAGGGCGGCGAAAAAGATGACCTTCGCCCAGTTTCTCGAAAACCGAGAGTTTCTCGAAAGCCAGTAATTCATGACGGCTCCATTGCGAATCACGGCACTTTAAGCCGCGCCAAAGCCAAGTAAAGGACGAGACCGCACCAGGTCTGCCCCGAAAAAGCCAATACGGCGCTTTTCCCTGCCAATTTCGCCCGAATTGCGACGTTCGGCACGTGCGCGCCGCGGGAATGCCGCTGTGGGTTCAATGTAGGCGATTCGGGGCTGCCGCGGCTGCCTCCAAAGGCACATCCGGGCTTGCGCGCAAAAATGCCGCACGGTTTCGTCCGCTCCTTTCTTGCGGAGGGAAAAAGAGTATGGTTTGAACCAGCTTGAAACTGTCGGGATTCCCGTCCCGGCATTGTTCGTTATTCTCGTGGGTACCACAGCGAGGAACTGGGAGACGATGAGGGCGATGAGAAATTTCCTGGCAAACGCCAAGGTTCCAGCAAGTGCCAAGTTTCTAAATGCTTGTGCCGCTATCACGTTTTTCGCCGGCGCATCCGCCCATGCCGACCAGCCCAAGAACTGGGAGACAACCTTCCAGGCGCCGGCGACCGACATGATGCGGCAGATCGAGTGGTTCGGGAACTACACAATGTGGTTCATCGTCCCGATCACCATCCTGGTGCTGATTCTTCTCGCCTATTGCATCATCAGATTCCGCGCGAGCGCCAACCCGGTTCCGTCCAAGACCAGTCACAACACGTGGATCGAGTTGATCTGGACGATCGGACCTGTCGTCATCCTGCTCCTCATCGCTATCCCCTCGTTCCAGCTGCTGACCGCGCAATACACGCCGCCGGAAGAAGCAAAGCTGACCGTCAAGGCGACCGGCAACCAGTGGAACTGGGACTACGAGTACCAGACCGACAACACGCTCTCTTTCAACTCCGCGATCCTCCAGGACACCGAACGCGCCGCTGCCGGCAAGGAGGACCGCAAGGTCTACCCGCGCCTGCTGGCCGTCGACAACGAGCTGGTCGTGCCGGTCAACACCATGACCCGCGTGCTCGTCACCGCGACCGACGTGATCCACTCCTTCGCCATGCCGTCGTTCGGCATCAAGATCGACGCCGTTCCTGGTCGCACCAACGAGACCTGGTTCAAGGCGGAGAAGGAAGGTATTTTTTACGGCCAGTGCTCGCAGCTCTGCGGCAAGGACCATGCCTTCATGCCGATCGCCATCCGCGTCGTCTCCGATGCGCAGTTCAAGACCTGGCTGGCGGCAGCCAAGACCGATCTGCCCGGCGCCAACAAGACGCTGATGGCCGAGGTCGACGGCCAGAACAAGGTAGCGGCCGCCGGCAACTGATGCCGCGGGTTAGCAAGATTTAGGGAACGGAGCGGAACATGGCAGACGCTGCAGCTCACGACGGGCACGACCACAAGCCTTATCACGGCTGGGTGCGCTGGGTTTATTCGACCAACCACAAGGACATCGGCACGCTCTACCTGATCTTCGCGATCATGGCCGGCATCATCGGCGGCGCCTTGTCGGTCGCCATCCGCATGGAGCTGCAGGAGCCTGGCATCCAGATCTTCAGCGGTCTGGCGCAGATGGTCTACGGCATGAACGGTGACGCCGCGATCGACGGCGGCAAGAGCATGTACAATGCCTTCGCCACCGCGCACGCCCTGATCATGATCTTCTTCATGGTCATGCCGGCGCTGATCGGCGGTTTTGCCAACTGGATGGTCCCGATCATGATCGGCGCGCCCGACATGGCGTTCCCGCGCATGAACAACATCTCCTTCTGGCTGCTGCCGCCGGCCTTCATCCTGCTGCTCACCTCGATGTTCATGCCGAGCGCACCGGGTGCCTATGGCGTCGGTGGCGGCTGGACGCTTTATCCGCCGTTGTCGACCTCGGGCCAGCCCGGGCCGGCCATGGATCTGCGATCCTGTCGATCCACATTGCCGGTGCCTCGTCGATCCTCGGCGCCATCAACTTCATCACCACCATCTTCAACATGCGCGCGCCTGGCATGACGCTGCACAAGATGCCGCTGTTTGCCTGGTCGGTGCTGATCACCGCCTTCCTGCTCCTGCTGTCGCTGCCGGTTCTGGCCGGCGGCATCACCATGCTGCTCACCGACCGCAATTTCGGCACCACCTTCTTTGCTCCCGACGGCGGCGGCGACCCGATCCTGTTCCAGCACCTGTTCTGGTTCTTCGGTCACCCTGAAGTGTACATCCTGATCCTGCCGGGCTTCGGCATCATCAGCCACGTCATCTCGACCTTCTCGAGGAAGCCGGTGTTCGGTTATCTCGGCATGGCCTACGCCATGGTGGCGATCGGCGCCGTCGGCTTCATCGTCTGGGCGCACCACATGTACACGACCGGCCTGTCGCTCGATACGCAGCGCTATTTCGTCTTCGCCACCATGGTCATCGCGGTGCCGACAGGCGTGAAGATCTTCTCCTGGATCGCGACGATGTGGGGCGGGTCGATCTCGTTCAAGACGCCGATGCTGTGGGCGCTGGGCTTCATCTTCCTGTTCACCATCGGCGGCGTCACCGGCGTCCAGCTGGCCAATGCCGGCCTCGACCGCTCGCTGCATGACACCTATTTCGTCATCGCCCACTTCCACTACGTGCTGTCGCTGGGCGCGGTGTTCGCCATCTTCGCCGGCTGGTACTACTGGTTCCCGAAGATGACCGGCTACATGTATTCGCCCGTTATCGCCAACACCCACTTCTGGGTCACCTTCGTCGGCGTGAACCTGATCTTCTTCCCGCAGCACTTCCTCGGTCTCGCCGGCATGCCGCGCCGCACCATCGACTACCCCGATGCGTTTGCCGGCTGGAACTATGTGTCGTCCATCGGCTCGTATATCTCGGC